>NZ_JAKFZM010000031.1:0-53088 GCF_021654205.1 Leisingera sp. MMG026
GGGGGGGGGGGGGGGGGGGCGGCCCCCCCCCCCCCCCCCCCCCCCCCCCCCCCCCCCAAGACCGCACAAGGACGGTGCCGGCGCAGCCGGTGCGCCTGCGGGCGCGGGAGAGCTTTGCCGTTGTTAAATTCGGGCCGGGTGACGGAAAGGGCGTACGCTGCAAACGGGTGGGGCAAGACCCGGAAAAGCCGGATCCTGGCGGCGTCCGGCAACCGGGACCCAGCACAGCATTGTGCCAAGAGCAGAAGCCCAGGCGCACCCTGAGAACAGTTTGTTTCAAAGATTGACCGCCATGGCGTGGCGGCGGCGGGAGAGACCTGTCGGCTCAGAGTGCTTGGGCGGCAGCCGGGGCAGGCGGGCCGTCCTGATCCAAGGCCTGTGTTCCGTCCGGCGCACAGGCGCGGATCTTTTCGTGGATCAGCGCCTTGCGCAAGGGCTTGGTCAGGTAATGGTCCAGGCCGGCCGCAAGGATACCATCGGAATCGCCTGCCATCGCATGTGCGGTCAAGGCCACAATCGGGATATGGCCGCCGGTGCCCGCCTCGATACTGCGGATCCTGGCGGTGGCTTCCTTACCGTCCATCATTGGCATCGATATATCCATGAAAATCAGATCCGGGCGGAACGCCTGGAAGGCCTCGACCGCCTCCAGCCCGTTGCCGGCAAACTTCAACTCTATGTTCAGCTCTTTCACCATTTTGCTGAACACCAGCTGATTGGTCTTGTTGTCCTCTGCTGCCAGCACCCGCATCCGGCGGATTTCCGGGTCCGGCGGCGGTTCGGCGGATGGTCCGGTTTTCTGTGCCTCAAGTCCTGTTTGCGGTGCCATCGCCCTGTCTGCCGTCACCGGGCCCGGCAGCGGAGCCGCGCAGCCGGGGCCGGCAGCACTGGCCGCCAGCTTGGCCAGCTGGTTGAAAAAATCGTCCCGCGGTGCAGGGGTTTGCAGCACCCCGTCCGCCAGATGGCGGATTTCCGGATCATTGGCGCCATGGGGACCGGAATTCAGCATCAGCACCGGCACCCCGCGCCAGGAACCGGATTTCAGATCCCTCGCCAGCTGCACGCCGTCCAGCCCAGGCAGGTTATGGCCGCTGATGATCAGGTCAATACCGCCTTGCATCGCGGCAAGCGCACCATGCGCGGTTTCTGCAGTGGTGACCTGAATGCCCAGCATCAGCAGGTGCTTTTGCAGGATCTCGCTGTTGAGCGGCGCGTCATCCACCAGCAGCACATGGCGCAGCGAGCTGGGCAGCTTCGGCACAGGCTGCTCTGCTGATCCTTCAAGGGGCAGCGGCAAGCGGAAGCCGAAACAGGAGCCTTTGCCTTCCTCACTGTCGACCCAGATCTCGCCGCCCATCAATTCGATCAGCCGCTTGGAGATCGCCAGCCCCAGCCCGGTGCCTTCAAACTTGCGGTTGCGCTCATCTTCGACCTGGTTGAATTCGCCGAAAATATGCTCAATCTTCTCTTCCGGGATGCCGATGCCGGTGTCCTCGATCGAAATATGCACCGCGCATTGTTTGTCATCAGGCGAGGAGACACCGGTCACCCGCAGGGTCACATGGCCTTCTTTGGTGAACTTCACCGCATTGCCGGCCAGATTGGTCAGCACCTGCCGGATCCGGCCTGGATCGCCGGTAAAGCGGGTCGGCAGGAACAGGTCGTAATCGACCAGCAGCGTCAGACCCTTGTCCCGCGCGGTGGGTTGCAGCAGCATCACCACTTCGTGCAGGCTGCGTTCCAGGTCAAAGGGTTCGGGATGCAGCTCCAGCTTGTCGGCTTCGATCTTGGAATAGTCGAGCACGTCATTGATGATGACCAGCAGCGCTTCGCCCGAGTTTTTGATGGTATTGGCATAAAGCCGCTGTTCCTCGTCCAGCGCGGTATCGCTCAGCAGCTCTGCCATGCCCACCACCCCGTTCATCGGGGTGCGGATCTCATGGCTCATATTGGCAAGGAAGGCGGATTTTGCCCGGTTTGCCGCTTCGGCGCGGGCGCGGGCGCCGCGCAGGTCCTTTTCATACTGCACGGTCGAAGTGATATCGAGCGCCAGCGTCACCACATCGCCGCCGTGGCCGCGCTGATCGATCAGCCGCAAATACCGTTCATCCCACAGCTGGATCACCACCGGATCGGGCGAAGGCGACAGCCAGCGCTCACTCATCATTTCGCGCCAGGCATCGGTGCCCAGCTCGCCGGTATTGATCAGCCCTTCGTCGGTCAGAAGCTGCAGGATCCGTACATAGGAGATACCGGGCGAGACCTCTTCCAGCCCGTCGAAGATATTGAGGTAGGCGGTGTTCGCCCCGATCAGACTGCCATCAGCATCAAAAAAGGCGAAACCGTCCTGAAATGCCTGGATCGAATGCCACAGCCGCCGCTCGGCAGTCTCAACCTTTTCATGCGCGGTATCGAGGTCGGATTTCACCTTGGCGTTTTCGTCGCGCACAGTGGCCACTTCAGCCTGGGTCTGGCCGATCCGCTTGGTCAGCGCCAGCGCATGGCGGCCCAGCTTGCGGTTGGCAGCAGACAGCTCCGCCTGCTTCAGCTCAAGCAGCCGTTCCGCGGCCAGCCGGGCGCGTCTTTCTTCCGCTAATTTGCTGGCAAGGGTCATCCCTGCGCACTCCGGCAATACATTAACACGAACAGCGCGCGGCAATTCCGCACGCAAGAGACAGCAGGGCTGCCCTTACGTGTTACGCGGGTGAATCTTGCTATGACGTTAAGCCCGTGCCAGCCTGCGCCAAGTATTGGAGGGTGCCATGCCGCGTCTGTTTGCTTCAGTTCTAATGTATGCCATTGTTTTTATTTCTTTTATTACTTTTCTGCCCACTGCCTGGGCCGGGCCGGAGATTCCCGGTTTCCGGTACAAGGCTTTTGCCAACACCGATTTTTTCGGCTCGGACCTGCAGCCGCTGTTCGATACGGATGTCGAGTCCTGCGCGCGGGCGTGTACTGCCCAGACGGATTGCGCCGGTTTTGTGTTCAACCAAAAGGCAAATGCCTGTTTTCCAAAATCCGCCCTGACCCAGCCCAGCTCCTATGAGGGCGCCTTTTCGGCACTGAAACAGCCGGCACCCGGCGGGCTTCAGGCAGAGGCCGCTGTGCGGGCAGGCCGGCTGGACGCAATCCCGGAACTGGAATTGCCGCGCGCGGCCGGCTTTGCCCAGTCGCTGGGCCTGGCCTATCCGCTGACAACAGAGGACGCCGCCAAGGCGGTTTCGGCGGCCCGCTCGCTGTTCCGTGCCGCAGAGCCGCTCGCGGCATTGCGATGGATGGGGCAGGCCGTGGTGCTGACTGACTCTGCCCAGGATTGGACCCGATTCTCGGCCTATTTGCTGCGGGCTGCCAAAGACTCCGGCAACCGTTCCCAGCAGCGCCGTTTCCGGCAGGAGGCTTATTCTGCGGCCCTCAATGGCTACTTGCGGGCTGCGGCACCGGCAGATCAGGCGCAGGCCCTGCGTCAGGCCGCCGAAGCGGTGGAGGCGCTTGGCCGCGGCCGCGAGATGCTGCCGCTGCTGCGCCTGGCCGACAACATCATACCGCTTAAGGCGAATGCCGAGATGATTCACTATGCGATCCGGAAATACGGTTTTCGCGTGACTGGCTCCACGGTTGAAAGCGACAGCGCAGCCCCCCGTATCTGCGCCGAGTTCTCCGAAGATCTGGAACAGGCCGGAACCGATTACGAAAACTATGTGCGCTTGGCCGGCAGCAGTCTGGCAGTCACCGTATCCGGCCGGCAGCTGTGTTTTGACGGGGTGGAGCACGGCAAGCGCTACCAGCTGACCCTGCGCCGCGGGTTGCCGGCGGCCAGCGGCGAGCAGCTTTATAAGGATGTGGAGCTGACCCATTACGTGCGCGACCGCGCGCCCAAGGTCCGCTTCCCGGGCCGCGCCTATGTGCTGCCCGCGGGCGCTGCTGCGGCGCTGCCTGTGGAAACCGTGAACCTGACGGAACTGGACCTGCGCCTGCGCCGGGTCAGCAGCCGCAACGTGCTGCGCACCCTGCAGGAGGGGTACTTTGCCAAACCGCTTTCCCAGTGGGAGGATAAGCATTTCGCCTCCGATATCGCCGAGGATATCTGGCAGGGCAGTGCCGAAGTGGGCACTGCGCTCAATCAGGCGATGACCAGCCGCCTGCCGCTGGAAGATGCCCTGACTGGGCAAAAGACACCGGGTCTGTACGCCCTCACAGCGCGGATACCCGGGGCCGATCCCTATGACGATGCCGGTGCCACGCAATGGTTTGTGCTGACCACCCTGGGTCTCAGCACCATGTCGGGCAGCGATGGCCTGCATGTGCAGGTGCAGGGACTGGCGGACGCCAAACCGCAGGCCGGTGCCGAGGTCAGTTTGATCTCCAGTGCCAATGAGGTTCTGGCAACTGAAACAAGCGACGCCAGCGGCTATGTCCGTTTTAGGCCCGGCCTGACGCGCGGTTCCGGCGGCGCGTCACCGGCGCTGATCACTGCCCGGGCGGGGGAGGGCGATTTCACCTTCCTGCCCCTCAACGATGCCGCTTTTGATCTGTCAGACCGCGGCGTGGCCGGCCGGCCCGCGCCGGGGCCGGTGGATGTTTTCCTCGCCACCACCCGCGGCGCCTACCGTGCGGGTGAAACCGTGCATGTGACTGCATTGGCGCGTGACGGCAAGGCGCAGGCGATCGACGGCCTGCCGCTCACCGCGATCCTGCTGCGCCCTGACGGGGTGGAATACACCCGCCAGACCTCAGCCGCAGGCCATCAGGGCGGCCATGTTTTTGCGCTGCCTACCGGCCCCGCCGCCCCGCGAGGCACCTGGCGGATTGAAATCAAAAGCGACCTCAAGTCCCCCGCGCTCGCCAGCCGCCAGATCCTGGTCGAGGATTTCCTGCCCGAGCGTATCGACTTTGGGCAAGAGGTCGCCAATGCAAACACACTCCAGCCCGGCAGTGCAGCGCAGATTGCACTGCAAGCAGACTACCTGTTCGGCGCGCCGGGTGCCGGGCTGAAGGTGGAAGGAGACATCCGCCTCACTGCCGCTAATACACTGGATCAATGGCCGGGTTTCCGTTTTGGCCGCTATGATACGGTCTCCTCTGCCCAGACCGGATTTTTCGGCGGCCAGGAAACCGGCGCTGATGGCAGCGCGGCCTTCGCTGTAAACCTGCCCGCCGCCGCCCCGGCAGAGGGCAAGCCGCTTCTGGCCACTCTCACCACCCGTGTTGCTGATGGCGCTGCGCGTCCGGTCGAACGCTCACTGGAAATCCCTGTCCGCCCTGCAGGCCCCGTCCTCGGCATTAAACCGCAGTTTGACGAGGTTGCGGCAGAAGGCTCCGAGGCAGGCTTTGAACTCATCGCCCTGTCGCCGGACCTGTCGCCGGTGCCGATGCGTGTCAAATGGACCCTGAACCGGGTCGAGACCCGCTATCAATGGTATCAGCTTTACGGCAACTGGAACTGGGAGCCTATAACGCGCCGCACCCGCATCGCGACGGGCGAGGCGCAGCTGGGCAGCGATCCACTGCCGCTGTCTCAGCCAGTCGGCTGGGGCCGTTATGAGCTGGTGGTGGAGCGTCTGGATGGCGCCTATGCCTCTGCCGCTTATGACTTCTACGCCGGCTGGTACGCTCCCGAAGGCAGCACCGGGACGCCCGCCCGGCTAGAGCTGTCGCTGGACCGCGAAAACTATGCACCCGGCGACACCGCCCGGCTGCGCATCGTGCCGCAGGCCGCGGGCACCGCGCTGGTCTCGGTGGTATCGAACCACCTGATCTACCGCATGGCTGTCGAAGTTCCCGCCGGCGAAACCGTGATCCCGCTAGAGGTGACACAGGACTGGGGCAGCGGCGCCTATGTGACCGCCATCATCATCCAGCCTGTTGCAGGCGACCGGGGCCGCACCCCGCTGCGCGCCCTAGGGTTGGCGCATGCCGGCATCACCCAGCCCGGCCAACAGCTGGAGGTGACGATTGACGTCCCCGGTGTGGCCCGGCCGCGCGGCACGCAAGTGGCGGAACTCCGCGTGGAGGGCGCGGCAGAGGGCGATGAAGTCTGGCTCACCGTCGCCGCCGTGGACCTTGGCATCCTCAATCTCACCGGCTTCACCAGCCCCGATCCCAGCGCGCATTATTATGGCCAGCGCCGGCTGGGGATGGAGCTGCGCGACGTCTATGGCCGCCTCATCGACCCCGGCAACGGCGCTTTGGGCCGCATCCGCTCCGGCGGTGATGCTGACAGTGGCCTCAAGATGCAATCGCCGCCGCCCACGCAGGACCTGGTGGCGCTGTTCTCCGGCCCGCTGAAAGTGGACGCCAATGGCAGAGCGGAGTTCCCGATGACCCTGCCCGCCTTCAACGGCACCGTGCGGCTGATGGCTGTCGCCTGGTCCGGCCGGGCTGTCGGTCAGGCCGAGGCCGACATGCTGGTGCGCGATCCCGTGGTGGTCACCGCCGCGCTGCCGCGCTTCCTGGCGCCCGGCGACGAAAGCCGCGCAAGGATCGAGATCGTCCATGCCGACGGCCCCGCCGGAGACATGGCGCTGACCGCCAGCACCGCAGGCGGTCTGACGCTGGGCAGCCTGCCCGCCTCCGTCACCCTGGCGGAACAGGGCAAGACAGTGCTGGAACTGCCGGTGACGGCAGAAACCGTTGGTGACCACGAACTCACCCTTACCCTCACCACGCCGGACGGGCAGGTGCTGCGTCAAAATTTGCGTCTGCCGGTTCGCGCCAATGATCCGGTGGTTTCTGAAACCCGCCGCTTCACGCTCGCAGGCGGTAACACTTTCCTGTTCAGTAAAGATGTTTTCACCGGCCTGCGCCCCGGCACCGCCCGCGCCGCCATCTCCTCTGGCCCGCTGGCCAAATTCGACGTTCCGGGTCTGCTGGCAGAGCTGGACCAGTACCCCTATGGCTGCACCGAACAGGTGACTTCCAAGGCGCTGCCGCTGCTCTACCTCAGCAGCGTCGCGCAGGGAGCGGGTCTGGGCGACGGCCCGGCGGTGGATGCGCGCATTAACGCCGCCATCCGCAAGGTGCTGACCCGCCAGGCCTCCAGCGGCGCCTTTGGCCTCTGGCGCGCCGACAGCGGTGAGTTCTGGCTGGACGCCTATGCCAGCGACTTCCTCAGCCGCGCCCGCGCGCAAGGCTACACCGTGCCGCAACAGGCCTTTGCCCAGGCGATGGACAACCTGCGCAACCGCATCAACTATGCCCCCGACTTCGATACCGGCGGCGAGGAGATTGCCTATGCCCTCCATGTTCTGGCGCGCGAGGGTGCGGCCCGGATGGGCGACCTGCGCTATTACGCCGATGTGAAGGGTGAGGCCTTCGCCACCCCGCTTGCTGCCGCCCAATTGGGCGCGGCCCTTGCAGCCTATGGCGATCAGCGCCGTGCGGACCGGATGTTCAGCCGCGCCGCGCAGATGATCGGGTCCGATGGGCAAAAGGACAGCCGCCTCTGGCGCGCCGACTTTGGCACCGCCTTGCGCGATACTGCTGGCGTTCTGGCCCTTGCCGCCGAGGCCGGGTCCGAGGCTGTGGACCGCGTCAGCCTGTCGTCGCGGCTTGCCGACGCCAGCGGCCATCGCTCCACGCAAGAGTCCGCCTGGACCCTGATGGCCGCCCACGCGCTGACCCGGACCCCCGAGGATTCCGGCCTTCTGGTCAACGGTCAGCCTGTTCAGGGGCCATTTGTGCAGGCTGCAGACGGGCACAACACACCGGAGCTGGCGCTGACTGCCGCCAGCGGGCGGTCTGCGGAGATCACCCTCACCACGCTTGGCGTGCCGCTGGTCCCGCCGGCCGCGGGCGGCTTCGGCTACACCATCGAACGCAGCTACTACACGCTGGATGGCCAGCCGCTGGACGTGCAGTCTGTCACTACAGGCGCGCGTTTTGTCACTGTCCTGCGGGTGAAACCGCATGAGAAGACCGGTGCGAGGCTGATGATCAACGATCCGCTGCCTGCCGGGTTCGAGATCGATAACCCGAACCTTTTGCGCTCTGGCGACCTGCGCGATCTGGACTGGCTGAACCCGGCCGGGGCCGAACACACCGAATTCCGCAGCGACCGTTTTCTGGCAGCTGTGAATATGCGCGATGCCGCGCCGGTGACACTGGCCTATATCGCCCGCGCGGTGACGCCCGGCACCTTCCACCACCCGGCAGCCTCGGTCGAAGACATGTACCGCCCCGCCTACCGCGCGAGGACCGGCACGGGGCGCGTGGTCGTGAAGTGAAACGCCGGCTGAACAGCTCAGAGGGCAGCGTCCGTCCACGGGTGGGCGGGCAGCGCCCGCCCGGGGGGGCGGACGGGTGCTGCCCGGCCTATCGGCCAAGCAGAAGGTGGAAATGGTACACCGCTACTTTAGCGGTCCTGCTTGTGGCTGCTTTCACGGCTTGGCGCAGCTTCGATGCTTGGATCGACGCCACAGATCTCCCCCTCACCCTCGCCGAAACCTCCACTGAAGTACTCGGCCGCAACGGCAAGCTTTTGCGCGCCTACCCGGTCGGCACAGGCCTCTGGCGTCTCGCTGTCCAGCCCGAGGACGTCGACCCGCGCTTCCTCGACATGCTGCTGCGCTACGAGGACAAGCGCTTCCGCTCCCACGCCGGTGTCGACCCCATTGCCCTGCTGCGCGCCGCAAGTCAGGCGCTTTGGAATGGCCGCACTGTCTCCGGCGGCTCTACCCTGACCATGCAGGTGGCGCGCCTGCTGGAGGACGGCACCACCGGCCGCTGGGCCGGCAAGCTGCGCCAGATGCGGGTGGCGCTGGCGCTGGAACGCCGCCTTAGCAAGGACGGGATCCTCACCCTCTACCTGACCCACGCCCCTTATGGCGGCGCGGCAGAGGGCATCCGCGCGGCGGCCTACAGCTGGTTCGGCAAAGAACCGCGCCGCCTCACCCCGGCAGAAGCGGCGCTGCTGGTCGCCCTGCCGCAATCCCCTGAACGCCGCCGCCCGGACCGTTTCCCAGAGGCCGCCAGCGAGGCCCGCGACCGCGTAGTCGCCCGGATGCAGCGCCAGGGCCTCCTGAGCGAAGAACAGGCCGAGGCGGCCCGCCGCACTCCGCTGCCGCACCAAATGGCGGCCTTCCCGCGGCTGGCACCGCATTTGGCGGACCGGGTGAAGGCACAGCACCCTGGCAAGCGGCAGATCAGGCTGACCATCGACAGCGCGGTGCAATCCCGGATGCAACAGTTGCTGGCAGAGGCCGCCCGCAGCGCCACCCCGTCTCTTTCCGCTGCCCTGATCGCCGCGGACCACCAGACCGGTGAAGTGCTGGCGCTGGTTGGTTCTCCTGGCTATTCCGATGCGCAAAGGCGCGGCTTTGTCGATATGACAAAGGCGATCCGCTCCCCCGGTTCGACCCTGAAACCGCTGATCTACGGTCTCGCTTTCGATCAGGGGCTGGCCCACCCGGAAACCCTGATCCACGACGGTCCCGTCAACTTCGCAGGCTACGCGCCGCAGAATTTCGATGGTGAGTTCCGCGGCGACATAAGGCTGCGCAAAGCGCTGCAGCTATCGCTCAACATCCCAGTGGTGAAGCTGACGCAGGAGCTGGGACCGGCGCGTGTGCTGGCGTCCTTGCGCGCTGGCGGTGCCAAGCCGGAGCTGCCCGGCGGCGCCCCCGGCCTGGCGCTGTCGCTGGGCGGGCTGGGCATCAGCCTGCAAGACATGGTGCAGCTTTACGCCGGGCTGGCGGCAGGCGGGCAGGGGCCGGCCCTGCGCATCTTGCAGGGCGAAGCGCCCGCGCCCGCAGGCCGCCTGACCTCGCCCGAGGCCGCCTGGCAAGTCGCAGACATCCTGCGCGGGCTGCCGGTGCCTGCGGGCGCGCGCCGCGGCACCATCGCCTATAAGACCGGCACCTCCTATGGCCACCGCGATGCCTGGGCGATCGGCTGGGACGGACGGCACGTGATCGGCGTCTGGATGGGCCGTGCCGACGGCACGCCTGTCCCCGGTATCTTTGGCGGCGATCTTGCAGCACCGGTGCTGTTTGAAGCATTTGGCCGTCTGAAACCGGCCCTCGACCCGCTGCCGCCGCCGCCCCCCGCCACGCTGATCGTCAGCTCGGCCGAATTGCCGCAGCCCCTGCAGCGCTTCCGCCCCCGCGATGCCGCCTTCTCGGAACCCGCGGATGCGCCGGAACTGATCTTCCCGCCCGCAGGCGCCCGGCTGATGCTGGAAGGCGCGGACCTGACACTGAAACTCCGCGGCGGCACCGCGCCGTTTCTGGTGATGGCAAACGGCCTGCCGGTGCTGACGGGTCAGCGCCGGCGCGAGTTCTCCCTGCCCAATCCCGGCCCTGGTTTTTCTTCGCTGGTGATTGTCGATGGTGAAGGCCGGTCTGACCGGGTTGACCTGCGAATTGACTGATACGGGTGGCTTAGTTGACGCGGGCCACTGCTGGGCAGAGATGTTTCGCTTCGGGCTGCGCCGAAGCGCGCCGCGCCAAAGGCGCGGCGCTTGGCCCAACTTTCGCGGGCTCCGGCAGGAAGCCTGCGATGGGCGGGAGGACCCTGCCCGTTGTGACACCGGTTGAAACCGCCTACCGCCGCCCTTCCCGCAGCCAGCCCGCGACGATAAAGAACGACGCCATAACCAGCGCCAGCCAGCCCGGCAGCAGCGGTCCTTGGCTGACTGACAGCGTTTCATAAGCCGCGCGCGGCGTAAGTCCGATCCAGCCGCGTCCCGCCGCCGGGCGCCCGGCCCGCATGTTGCGCAAGGACGGCATACCGTCCTCCAGCCGCAGCACACCGCCGCGCAAAGGTTCCAGAACCGGCGCCAGCACTTCGCCGGTGGCAATAGTTTCCTCGAATTCTTTCGGTGCTGCAGGCCCCAGCCCGGCCACTGCCGTCTCGCCGCCTTCTTCCAGCCGGTACAGCCCCGCTTCCGGACCTTCATAACGGGCCTCCCACTGTCCCGGTGCAGTCTGGCGCAGCGCCAGCTCCACGGTGGAGCCATCCGGGTTGGTCACCGTCACCGGCCCGGTCTGACCGGCAAGTGTGCGGCGCAGGATACGCATCCGCTGGCCCGAAGCTTCGGCCCACAGCGCCTCTTCCTCCAGTTCCGGTTCCTTCATCATCCAATGGGCCAGACGACGCAGCAGTTCCAGCTGCGGCCCGCCGCCCTCATAGCCGCGGCTCCACAGCCAGGCATGGTCCGAGGCCAGCAGCGCCACCCGCCCCTCGCCCACCCGGTTCAGCACCAGAAGCGGGCGTTCGCCCGCGCCGTTCATCAGCACATGGCCCTCGGGGCGGCGCAGCTCGACCTGGCGCAGCCAGCGGCCCCAATCCGCAGCTCCCTCCAGCCCCGAGGTCACCGGATGCTGTTTGCCCAGATCGGTCACCTCCGGGCGGTAGGCCTCTTGCAGCACCCGCGCCGAGGGTTCGGCGGGAAGGATCAGCGACAAAGGTGAGCGGTAGATGCTGTCGGCGCTGGCAAAATCCGGCCCGGCGGCCACCAGCACCGCGCCGCCGCCCATCGCGTAATTGGCCACATTGTCCAGATAGACCGCAGGCAGGATGCCGCGCCGCTTGTAGCGGTCAAAGATGATCAGGTCGAAATCGTCGATTTTCTCCAGAAACAGCTCGCGCGTCGGGAAGGCGATCAGCGACAGCTCCTCCACCGGCACGCCATCCTGTTTTTCCGGCGGGCGCAGGATGGTGAAATGCACCAGATCCACGGCGCTGTCGGACTTCAGCAGATTGCGCCAGGTGCGCCCGCCCGCGTGCGGCTCGCCCGAGACCAGCAGCACCCGCAGCCGGTCGCGGACCCCGTTGATCTGCACCAAGGCCTGGTTGTTGCGCGCCGTCAGCTCGCCCGGCTCTTCCGGCGCGCTGAACCGGATTACATTGCGGCCGCCGTGCTGCAGTACCATCGGCAGCTCGAAATCGACGCCGATTGGCAGGGTGAAACGCTGCGGCGCGTCGCCTCCGACTGAAATGTTCAGATCCGCAAAGCCGCCCTGAACCGGCACCGCACCCTGATCCTCGATCCGCAGCGTCAGCTTCACCGGCTCGCCGATGATGGCAAAACCGGGGGCGTTTTTCACGATCAGGCGGCGGTCCCAATCGTCTTTGCGGCCGGTCAGCAGCAAATGCATCGGCGCAGGCAGGTTCAGCACCTGATCCGCGTCATGAACCTGGCCGTCGGACAGGGCAATGATCCCCGCCACCCGCGCCCGCGGCTCATCCGCCAGCGCCTGCGCGATGGCCGCTATCAGACGGGTGCCCGCGTCGCCTTCGCCGTCCGGAACGGTGATCCAGCGCACCTCGGTGCCTGCCCGCGCGGCCAATGCTGCCTTCAGCTGGGTTCGTGCCCGCGCCATCTGTTCCGGGCGGCCGCGCAGCTGCTGGCTGGCAGTCTGGTCCTCGGCCACAATCACGATGTCGCTTAAGGGGGCGCGGTCCTCGCTTTGATGCACCGGACCTGCCAGCGCGGCCAGCAACACAAGCGCCGCCAGCGCCCGCAGCGCCCAGCCTGACAGCCCCCTCCACAGGCCCAGCACCAGCGCCGCCAGTGTTATGGCACCCGCGGCCCAGATCACCGGCCATGGCACCAGCGGGTCAAACAGGATCGTCTGTGTCATCGGGTTCCCCTATTGCCCCAGCCGGTCCAGCAGTGCGGGCACATGCACCTGGTCCGATTTGTAATTGCCGGTCAGCACATGCATCACCAGGTTGACGCCGAAACGGAACGCCAGTTCGCGCTGCCGCTCGCCGGCATAGCCGCGCCCGACCGGCAGCAAGGGCCGCCCGTTACCGTCCACGGCCCAGGCCGCCGCCCAGTCATTGCCGCCGATCACCACCGGCGTCACCCCGTCGTTGAGGTTGCGGAACGGGATGCCCTCGGCCTGTTCCGCATCCGGCGGTGCGGCCTCGACCCAGACCGGGCCGCGGCTGTGGCGGCCAGGAAAGGCCTGCAGCAAATAAAAGGCCCGGGTCAGCACATGATCTTCCGGCAGCACTTCCAGCGGCGGCACGTCCAGCGGCAGCGCAATCTGCTGCAGCCGCCGCGCCGCCGGGCTGGTGGTGCCGGAGACCGCCAGATCCGCATCCCGGGTGTCGAACAGGATCATGCCGCCCGCCCGCAAATATGCGTTCAGCTTGCCGTAAGCCTGGGACGAGGGCAGCCGCTGATCCGGCGTGACCGGCCAGTACAGAAGCGGATAAAACGCCAGCTCATCGCGCTCCAGATCGACACCCGCCGGGGCGGCAGGCTCGACCGAGGTGCGGAAGAACAGCGTCTCGGACAGTCCGCGCAGGCCGGCCGCTGCGATGCGGTCCACCTCCCGGTCGCCGGTCAGCACATGTGCCAGCACCAGTTCCGAGGCCAGCTCCGCCGCTCTGAAATCTTCAGGCGCCGCTGCGTTCTGCGCCTGCATCTCCTGCGGCGCGGCCCATGCCGCCAGCCCCAGCGCAGCTGCCAGAGCCGCAGTCCGGGCACCGCCCAGCAGGCCGGAAAGGACTAGCGTACCCAGTACATCCAGTGCCAAGAGCCCCAGCGCCAGCGTCAGCAGCGCGCCGCCCAGCGGCAGCTCCTGCGGCGCGTCATAGCTGCTGACCGCAACCGAGGCAGGCCAGCGCGCGGCCTGCAGCTCATCGCCCGGGCGCAGCACATTGCGGGCCAGCATCCGGCGCCCGCCATCATAGACACCGGGGCGCAGCTCCGGCCCGGCGGGTGCCGCCACCAGATCCGGGCCTTTGACGCCGGGCAGCGTTTCCGCCGCCGCCAGCCGGCCAAAGCCGTCCAGCACTTCAACCGGGGTCCAGGTGGTGCCCTCCAGGTCCGCAGCTGTAGGTGCGGCGGCAGAGGAAGACACCGCCAGCCGCTCCAGCATCGACACAAACAGGCCGGACAGCGGCAGGCTGCTCCACTCCGCATTGGCGGTCACGTGAAACAGCACCACCTGGCCCTGGCCCAGCGTCTTGCGGGTGACCAGCGGCGTGCCGTCGCCCAGTTCGGCAATCACCCGGTCCGCCAGCTGCGGATCGGGCTGTGCCACCACCTGCGAGCTGATCGAGACTTCGCCCGGCACCTCCAGCCCGTAGAAGGGCGAGGTCTCGGCAAAGGGGGCCAGTGTCTTCGGTTCGCCCCAGCTCATCGCGCCGCCAATGCTGCGGCCGCCAATGCGCAACCGCACCGGCATCAAGGGTTCCTCGCCGCTGCGCGCGGTGTCGCTGGCGGCCAGCCTTGGCCCGGCAAAGCGCAACAGCAGACCGCCGTTTTCCACCCATGTGATCACCGCCTCTTCCTGTGCGGGCGCCAGCCGCGCCACATCCGCCAGCACGATCACATCCGGGTTCGCAGGCAGCAGGTCCGCCAGCGCGCCCTCCAGCAGCTCGGCAGAGGGCGCCAGCGCCTGGCGCAGGTAATGCAGCGGCGACAGCAGCGCCAGCGCTTCATCGGCGCTTTCAGAGGAGACCAGCGCCACCTCGCGCCGCCGCAAGCTGTCATCGGTCAGCGCCACTGCGCCTGCGGATTTCACATCGCGGATTTCGAACCGCGACAGCCGCGCGCGCAGCTCGGCCGGCAGCGACAGCTCAGCCGTGGCGCTGCGGGCGCCATCCGCAAACCACAGCGGCAGCACCGCCAGGCTGCGCGCGGTGCCGCCGGGGTCTTTGCCCTGCGCGACCACCGAAACCTCCTGTGCAGGCCCGGCGCGGTTGCGCTGCACCGTCAGTTCGATTGTCCCGCCGGAATAGCTGGCGGGCTGCAGCCCCAGTACCGGCAGCGGCTGCTCAAAAACTTCGATATCACCACGGCGGCCCAGGGCTTCGATCACTCCGCCGCGGTCCGGATACGCCAGCCCGTCGCTGAACCAGACGGTGTCAAATCCGCCCTCTGCCGCGGCAATCGCGGCCACGGTCTGCTGCAGCTGATCCGGTCCCGGCTGCCAGGGCAGGGGCGCCAGCCCGGCCAATTGCCGCTGCCAGTCGCTGGCAGCGCGGAACTGCAAGGGTTCCGGCGCGCTCAGCCGCAGGACGGCCACCGGGCGTCCGGCGCGGCCCGCCTCCTCCAGCTGCGCCGCGGCCTGGGCGCTGGTCTGTTTCCAGCCCGCAGCTCCGCCCCAGCTGGCATCCATCACGATCAGCAGCGGCCCGCGGCCGCCTGCCTTTTCGGTTGCGGGATTGAGTACCGGCCCCGCCAGCCCGATGATCGCCGCCGCCACCGCCAGTATCCGCAGCAGCAGCAGCCACCAAGGGGTGCGGTCCGACAGGCTCTCGTCGTCCTTAAGGCCCAGCAGCAGCGTCACCGCCGGAAACGGCTGGCGCTTGGGGGCGGGCGGTATCGCACGCAACAGCAGCCACAGCACTGGCAAAGCCAAGAGCCCCAGCAAAAGCCAGGGCGCCGTAAAGCCGATGCCTGCAATCATTGTCATGGCGCGGTCCGCTCCAATGCGTGGTATAGCCACATAAGCGCATTTTGCGCCGTATCGCCCGTGTGATGCTGGCCAAAGCGCCAGCCGGCCTCGCGGCACAGGCGTTCCAGCACGCTGCGGCGCTCGGCCAGCCGGTCCAGATAGCGCTCCTGCAGCGCCGAGGCCTTCAATGTTTCATGTGTGACACCGCCCTTGATGCTTTCAAACACCGTGCGCCCGGAGAACGGAAAGGCCTCCTCTGCCGGGTCCAGCACCTGCAACAGCACCCCGCGCACGCCGCGTGCCGCAGCCTTGGACAGCGCCTGCTCCATCGGTTCGGACGGTCCCAGGAAATCCGAAATGAACAGGGCGCGGGCATGCGGGATCAGGGCGCGGTCGTTCGGCGGCGCGTAATCCTGTTCCGCGTCGTCCGAGAGCGCCTCGGCCAGCCGCAGGATCTGCACATTGCCGCGCCGGGGCGGCAGGCCGCCGCCGGTCAGGCCAACCCGCTCGCCGCCCTGCACCATCAGCACCGAGGCTGCCAGCGCCAGCAACCGGGCGCGGTCTGCCTTTTGCGGCAGCTTCGGAGACGAGGCAAACCGCATTGAGGCGCCAGTATCCACCCACAGATGCACCGTCTGGGAAATCTGCCACTCCCGCTCGCGCACAAACTGAATGTCGCCGCGGGCCGAACGCCGGTGGTCGATCATCCGGCGGCTGTCGCCCGCTTGCGCCGGCCGGTACTGCCAGAAATCATCCCCCGTGCCCGCGCGGCGGCGGCCATGTTCGCCCATCAGGACAGACCCGGCCAAATGCCGCGCCTGCACTAGCAAGGGCGGCAGGGCACTGGCCGCGGCCTCGGCCCGGTGCCGCAGTCCTGCTGCTGCACCAGAGGCCGGTACGGAGGCGGTTTCTCTGGTCACGCGGCGGCCCCGGTCCGGGCCAGATCAGCGGCGGTTTCCGCAATCAGGGCAGCCAGGCTGTCACCGCGCGCCCGCGCGGCAAAGTTCAGCTGCATCCGGTGGCTCAGCACCGGCTGCGCCATGTCCAGCACGTCCTCGGCATTGGGCGCCAGCCGCCCCTGCAGCAGCGCCCGTGCCCGGACTGCCAGCATCAGCGCCTGCGCCGCCCGCGGACCCGGCCCCCAGGCCACGGTCTGCGCCACATGGCCGGACACGCCGGGTTCTTCGGGGCGGAAGGCGCGCACCAGATCCAGGATCATCTCGACCACCGATTCCCCCACCGGCATCCGCCGCAACAGGGTCTGCGCGCCGATCAGCTCCGCTGCCGTAAATACCTGATAAGCCTCCGCTTCCTCTGCCCCCGTGGTAGCCAGCAGAATATCCCGCTCAGTCGCACGGTCCGGGTAATTCACGTCGATTTGCAACAGAAACCGGTCCAGCTGCGCCTCGGGCAGCGGATAGGTGCCCTCCTGCTCAATCGGGTTCTGGGTCGCCAGCACATGGAACGGCGCACCCAAGGGCCGGTCCTCGCCTGCCACCGTCACCATCCGCTCCTGCATCGCCTGCAGCAGCGCCGACTGGGTGCGGGGGCTGGCGCGGTTGATCTCATCCGCCATCAACAGCTGGCAGAACACCGGCCCCGGCACAAACCGGAACGAGCGGTGGCCGTCCTCCGCCGTGTCCAGCACCTCAGACCCCAGAATGTCCGCGGGCATCAGGTCCGGGGTGAACTGGATCCGGCTGCCATCCAGCCCCATTACCGTGCTGAGCGTCTCCACCAGCCGGGTTTTTCCAAGGCCCGGCAGGCCGATCAGCAGCCCGTGACCGCCGCACAAGAGCACCGACAGGGTAAGGTCCACCACCCGTTCCTGCCCGATAAAGCGCTTGGTGATCGACGCGCGCGCCTGTTGCAGCTTGGCTTCCAGCGCTTCGATACCGGCCAGCAGATCGTCCGTTTCAGGCATGACATTCCTCGTTTCCCGGATATATGCTGTTACTCTATCGTGCTGACTGGAAATGGCAAAAGCAATGAGCGGACAAAAAGCTGTGACACCCGATGCCGAAGGCCTTGCCGCGGCGGCCAAAGCGGCCGGCAAGAAGGCCGGGAAGCGCGGGGGGCTGCCGCCGGTCCACCTGTGGAACCCGCCGTTCAGCGGCGATCTGGACATTCGCATCGCCCGTGACGGCAGCTGGCATTACCTCGGCACGCCGTTCACCCGGTTTGAACTGGTCAAGCTGTTCGCCTCCATCCTCAAACTGGAGGATGGCAAATACTACCTTGTTACCCCAGTGGAAAAGGTTGGAATCACCGTCGAGGACGCACCATTCGTGGCGGTGGATTTCGATGTTGAAGGCGCGGGGCGTGAGCAGGTGATCACCTTCACCACCAATATCGGCGACACTGCCGCGGGGGGGGCGGAGAATCCGATCCGGGCCGAACGGGATGGCGAAACCGGCGAGCCGTCTCCGTACGTTATGATGCGGGCCGGGCTGGAGGCGCTGATCGACCGCAAAAGCTTCTACCGGCTGGCGGAGCTGGGCGAGCACCACGACGGCTGGTTCGGCGTCTGGTCTGGCGGGGAGTTTTTCCCGCTGATCCCTTCGGCTGAACTGGATGGGGACTGACCTCTAACCGGCGGGGGCTTCCTCCAGCAGTTCGGTTTCGACAAAGGCGCAGGCAAAGTCATTGCCGTTGATCACGTCATGCTCCACCCCGGCCTTGCGGAAATATGGAACCCCACGCTGCATCACCGCCTCAGTGCGCGTCCCGTCGGGATGGGCGATTTCCAGCACGCCGTCAAACAACGGCACCACAACATAGTCGAACCCGTGCCGGTGCCAGCCGGTGTTGTCGCCGCGTTTGGCAAAGCTCCATTCGGTCACGCGGACACGGTCGTTGTCAATTCTGACCGCCGGCTTGGCGGTTCCCATTGCATCACACATGGCTGTCTCCTCTGATACGTCAGCCTAGGCGTGTATCAATCCGCGCAGTTATGCCCACCTGCCGCCGCCTATGATGCCAGTTGCCACCCGGCGCGGCGGCAGAAACTTGCCGCTAGAGGTTAATAAGGATTTAATATGAAAATTCTGTTCTTTTGACGCCTTGGCGGCCCCTGTGCGCAGCGCTAGACCTTCGGGGAAGAAGGAGAACCCTCATGCCCCGCTTCGCGGCCAATATTTCGCTGTTGTTTGCAGAGCTGCCTTATCTCGACCGCTTCCAGGCTGCGGCCGCCGCCGGGTTTGAGGCGGTGGAGATCCTGTATCCCTATGAACTTGCCGCCAAGGAAACCCAGCGCGCCCTGCTTGCCAACGGGCTGGAGCTGCTGCTGATCAACGCGCCGCCGCCGAATTACACCGGCGGCACGCCCGGCTATGCGGCCATCCCCGAGGGCGTCGACCGGTTCCAGCGCGACATCCGCCGGGTGCTGCGCTACGCCGAGGTACTGAAGGCGGGCAAGATCCATGTGATGGCGGGCTATACCAAGGGTGCAGAGGCGCAGCGGACCTTTGTTGAGAACCTGCAATGGGCCGCCGGCCGCGCGCCGGAGCAGCAGTTCACAATCGAACCTTTGAACAGCGGCGACCAGCCCGGTTATTTCCTGGACGACTACAACCTGGCGATGGAGGTGCTGGAGGCGGTGGACCGCCCCAATGTCGGTTTGCAGTATGATGCCTACCATGCCCAGCTGATCCACGGCGATGCGGCTAAGGTCTGGGAGATGTTCGGCTCCCGCGCCGTGCATGTGCAGATCGGTGCAGCACCCGGTCGCTGCGAGCCGGGCACCGGTCCGGTCGATTTCCCAGCGCTGTTTGCCGCCATCGACGCCAGCGGTTATGACGGCTGGGTCAGCGCTGAATACACGCCCTCGACCCGGCGCACCGAAGACAGCCTCGGCTGGATGCGTTAAGCCGCCGCAGGCGGGCTGTTACATTCGTGAATTGAAATATGATACGGCGGCCTGCATAAGGGCGGCAGGATCACAGGAAGGACCCCGCCGATGCTGCCCGCCCGCTTTGCCCCTCTGCTGTTCAGCCTGATCCTGTCGGGGCTGATGTCCTTTATCGTGACTGGTGTGGCGACCTGGAAAACGCTGGGGTTTGGTGCGGGTTTTACGCAGGCCTGGATGCAGGCCTGGTCGGTCAGCTGGCCGATTGCCTTTGCCGTCGCCTTCACGGCCGCACCGCTGGTGCGGCGGCTAGTGGCAAAACTGGTCAAAAAGCCGACCGGCGGCTAAGGCCGGGCAGGGGAAAACTCCCGCCCGCTGCAAGCTGCATCTGCGATGCATCAGCAGCCGTTGGGCATGGCGCCGCTGGCGCGGCGCAGAGTCTTTGCTGAGAAGCCCCTGGGGCAGGTCTGTCCTTGAGGGGCGTTCCCAATTGTTTTCAGCGCAGTCCGCGTCAAGGGCAAGCCGCGCTGAACGCGCGGAGCGTTGCGGCTCCCTCGACCCAGGGTGGAGAGGGTGCGGCAATCGCCGCGCCGCGTCAGCGGCGCTTGGCCCAACGGGATGAGATCGCCAGATCGAAGCCGGGCGGGAGTGCTTCGCCTGCCTCAAAAGGAATTGCCTCAAGAAAACTGCTTTAGTGCGCCTCCGCCCAGTTCTGACCGCGGCCTGCGTCCACCACCAGTTTCACGTCCAGATGCACTGCCGGATCGGCGGCGGTCTGCATTACCTGACGGGCGGCTGCGATGGTCTCCTCCACTGCCGCTTCCGGCACTTCGAACAGCAGTTCATCGTGCACCTGCAGCAGCATCCGCGCGGGCAGATGGGCAATCGCCGCAGGCATCCGGACCATCGCCCGGCGGATCACATCGGCAGCAGTCCCCTGGATCGGGGCGTTGATCGCGGCGCGTTTGGCAAAGCCTGCTTTCGGCCCCTTGGCGTTGATCTCGGCGGTGTGGATCTTGCGCCCGAACAAGGTCTGCACATAGCCATGTTCCTTGGCGAATTCCACCGTCTGATCCATGTATTTGCGGATGCCTGGGAAACGCTCGAAATAGCGGTCGATGAACCCCTGCGCGTCCTTGCGCGGAATGCGCAGATTGCGCGCAAGGCCAAAGCCTGAAATCCCGTAGATCACACCGAAGTTGATCGCCTTGGCCTGACGGCGGATCTCCGGTGTCATCTGGTCCAGCGGCACCTCGAACATCTCCGACGCAGTCATGGCGTGAATATCCTGCCCCTCGGCAAAGGCCGCCTTCAGCGCGTCAATCCCGGCCATATGCGCCAGAATACGCAGCTCAATCTGGCTGTAATCCAGCGATAGCAGAACATTGCCCTCGTCCGCCACAAAGGCCTCGCGGATGCGGCGGCCTTCCTCGGTGCGCACCGGAATATTCTGCAGGTTCGGATCAGTCGAGGCCATGCGGCCGGTGCTTGCCCCGGTCTGTGCATAAGACGTATGCACCCGGCCGGTTTCCGCATTGATATGGTCCTGCAGCGCATCCGTGTAGGTCGATTTCAGTTTGCTGAGCTGCCGCCAGTCCAGCACCCGCGCGGGCAGATCATGCTCGGTCGCCAGATCCTCAAGGATATCGGCACCGGTGGCATAGGCGCCTGTCTTGCCCTTCTTGCCGCCGGGCAGGGACATTTCGTCAAACAGGATCTCCCCCAGTTGCTTGGGAGAGCCGACGTTGAAGCTGCGGCCCGCCAGCTCGTGAATCTCGGCCTCCAAGCCAGCCATCTTCTGGGCAAAGGCATTGGACATCCGGCTCAGCGTATCGCGGTCCACCTTGATGCCGTTGCGTTCCATATCCGCCAGCACCGGCACCAAGGGCCGTTCCAGCGTCTCGTAAACCGTGGTCACCCGCTCCTGATGCAGCTGCGGCTTGAACGCCTGCCACAGGCGCAGGGTGATATCGGCGTCCTCAGCCGCATAAGGCACCGCGTCGTCAATCGGCACCCGGTCAAAGGTGATCGCCGATTTGCCACTGCCCAGCAGCGGCTTGATCGGGATCGGCGTGTGGTCCAGGTAGCGTTCGGACAGCGCATCCATGCCATGCCCGTGCATCCCGGCATGCAGCGCGTAAGACATCAGCATGGTGTCATCAATCGGCGCCACATCCACCCCGTAGCGGTGCAGGATCTTGGCGTCGTATTTCATGTTCTGGCCGATCTTCAGGATCGCCGGATCTTCCAGCACGTCCTTCAGCATTGCGACGGCCTCTTCCAGCGGCATCTGCCCGTCGGACAACCCCTCGCCGCCAAACAGATCATCGCCCCCGGCCTTATGCGCCAGCGGAATATAGCAGGCCTCGCCCGCTTCCACGCACAGCGAAATGCCGACCAGATCGACAACCATTTCATCAAGCCCGGTGGTCTCGGTATCCACCGCCACCCAGCCGCGCCGGCGGATGCGGTCCACCCAGACCTGCAAGGCTTCCGCCTCGCTGACGCATTCGTATTTGTCCTTGTCGAAAGGCACAGCTTCGGGTGCTGAGGCCTCAGCCGCAGCGGCGGGCGCTTCGGGAATGGCTGGTGCATCCATGCCCAGCTGATCGGCAAGGCGCTTGGTCAGGGTGCGGAATTCCATCTCCGACAGGAAGGTCAGCAGGGTCTCGGCATCCGGCTCCACCACTTCCAGATCCTCCAGCGAGAAATCCAGCGCCATATTGCAATCCAGCTGCACCAGCCGTTTGGACAGTTCAATCTGCGCGCGGTGTTCGATCAGGGTCTGGCGGCGCTTGGGCTGCTTGATCTCCTCGGCGCGGTCCAGAAGGCTCTCCAGATCGCCGAATTCATTGATCAAAAGCGCTGCGGTCTTGATCCCGATCCCCGGCGCGCCGGGCACGTTATCAACGCTGTCACCCGCCAGCGCCTGCACATCCACCACCCGGTCGGGGCCGACACCGAATTTCTCATGCACGCCGTCGCTGTCGATCCGCTTGTTCTTCATCGCGTCCAGCATTTCAACGCCGCCGCCGACCAGCTGCATCAGGTCCTTGTCGGATGAAATAATGGTACAGCGCCCGCCGGCATCACGCGCCTGGTGCGCCAAGGTGGCGATGATGTCATCGGCCTCGAACCCTTCAACTTCCTTGCAGGCGATGTTGAAAGCGCGGGTTGCCTCGCGGGTCAGCGGGAACTGCGGGCGCAAGTCCTCAGGCGCGGGCGGACGGTTGGCTTTGTAAAGGTCGTACATCTCGTTGCGGAACGACTTGCCGGAATGGTCGAATATCACCGCCACATGGGTCGGCGCATCGGGGCCTGTGTTGCCCTCCACATATCGCTGCAGCATGTTGCAAAAGCCGGCCACTGCCCCAATCGGCAGCCCGTCGGATTTCCGCGTCAGCGGCGGCAGCGCGTGATAGGCGCGGAAGATGAAAGCCGAGCCGTCGATCAGATGGAGATGACAACCTTTGCCGAACTGAGTATTGCTCATGGTTATTTACTCCCGTTGATTTGGCGCCCGCATGTTTCAAAAAACCTTATCCTTCATCCCCCGCTGCACTGCAATTGCCGTTCTGCCGGTTGCACTGACGGTTCTCGTGTCTTGCACTGAACCTGTGGGCAATGATGGTACAATCGACGCCCTTTTCCCCGCAGAGTGTTCAACCGTGCAAGGCAGCCCGGGCAATTGTGCGCCCCTGGCGGCCTGCCTGGAAGGAGGAGAGATTTTCACTGGGGCCGCAACAGGCTGGCTTAAGGGCAGTTTCAGCGGCGAAACGTCCTCGGGCGTGCAGTGTACGGGCACATGGAAGGTGCAAAGCAAAATCGGCAATTACGGCACTGCGGACATTTCCTGCAGTGATGGCCGGGAAGGCTCCGCCCGTTTTGCATATGCGGATTTTGCATCGCACACAGTTTGGGGGGATGGCGAATTGTCGGGCGGCGGCAAACTCAAAGTATGGGCCGGGCCGGGGCTGAAAGAGCGTCTTAACAGAAACTATAGAACTGCCAGTGCTGTTTGCTCAGGGTTCTGAAGCCGAAACAGTTATGAATGGCCAGTTTTCTGCCGAGCAGATTGCAATGTATTTAACTGGCCGGACACAGGCGTGACCTAGGCATGGTCTTCAGTGCGCAATGGTAAAGTGTCAAAACACCCCCATCGCCAGCCCCGCGCCCAGTGCCAGCCCCAGCTCGCGGCAGGCATCCAGCTGGTCCTCCGGGATCACCTTCTCCGCCAGAATAGCTTCGGGCGTTTGGGCATTGGTGCAGATGATCAGCGGCTCTTGCACCTGTTTCAATCGCCAGCCGGTGGCAATCCGGGCGCATTGCCGGGCGGCGTTTTCGCCGTCCGAGCCGGCACAAACCATCTGCGCATAGGGCCGTCCGTTGAGCCGCCCCAGCACCGGATAATAGCAGCGGTCGAAAAACTCTTTCATCTGGCCGGACAGCGCCGCCAGGTTCTCCGGCGCGCAGAACAGATAGCCATCCGCCGCCAGCAGATCCTCCGGCCCGGCCTCTACGGCCCGTTTCAGAACCGTGGAAACCTCGCCGCGTGCCGCCTCTGCCGCCGCCTCCGCCATCCGGCGGCTGCCGCCGGTGCGCGAGTGGTAGACGATCAGAAGCTGTGCCATGTGCGCCATCCGTTTGCTTCAGCCCAGCGGGACCATACCGGGCGCTGGCAAATTTCTTCAAAGAAATTTGGCGGGAGAACTTGAATTCTCCGGTTCTCAGCCGCTGCAGGCCTGGGCTTGGCTGCGTTGGATCACTCCGCCGCCTTGGCCGCATCCTCATAGATATACTTGCAGTCGCAATAGGGGCATTCTACGAAACCCTCGGCCTCGGGGATCTGCAAATAGACCCGCGGATGCCCCAGCGCGCCCTCGCTGCCGTCGCAGGCCACCTTGCGGCTGTTCACGATCCTGGTTTCCGGCGCTTCAGGGGGCGTGGCGGTGCTCATGGCTGGCAGTCCTTTCACTTTTCGGCTAGGCGCTTTTATGAGCCAAGGAAAAACCGGGGGCAAGAGCGGCGATGACAAGCGATGCAATCCGTATCAAAGCTTTGCGTAAAATCTACAAAGGGCACAAAGGCCAACCCGGGAAACACGCGCTGAAGGGCGTCGATCTCACGGTGCCGCGCGGCTCGGTCTTTGGGCTATTGGGGCCGAATGGCGCCGGTAAATCCACCCTGATCAATATCCTGGCAGGGCTGGTGCGCAAGACCAGCGGACAAGTGTCGATCTGGGGCTTTGACCAGGACGAAAACCCGCGCCAGAGCCGCGCCGCCATCGGTGTCATGCCGCAGGAGCTGAACCTTGATCCTTTCTTCACCCCGCGCGGCGCGCTGGAGGTGCAGGCGGGTCTTTACGGTGTGCCCGAACCCGAACGCCACAGCGACGAAATCCTGCGGATGATCGGCCTCACGGACAAGGCCGAGGCTTATGCCCGGACCCTCTCTGGCGGCATGCGGCGGCGCTTGCTGCTGGGCAAGGCGCTGGTTCACCGCCCGTCGGTGCTGGTGCTGGATGAACCTACTGCGGGTGTCGATATCGAGCTGCGCCAGATGCTGTGGCAGAACATCCGCAAGCTGAACGCCCAAGGCATGACGATCATCCTCACCACCCATTACCTGGAGGAAGCCGAGGAGATGTGCGACGAGATCGCCATAATCAACCAGGGCGAGGTGGTGGCGCGGGACAGCAAATCCAGCCTGCTGGGCCGACTTGATGCCAAGACCATGGTGGTGCATCCGGCAGTGCCCGCCACGGTCGTGCCGCAGGGCGAGGGGATCGAGGCCAGTTTGCGCGAAGACGGCGCCGTGGTGCTGCGCTACCGCAGCCGCCTGACCAGCGCCGAGGACGTGCTGGCCGCGGTCCATGCCGCCGGTATTTCGATCCGTGACGTGAAGACCGAAGAGGCAGATTTGGAGGACGTTTTCCTGTCGCTGACAAAGTCAGCCAGAGCGGGATAGTCTGTCCGGCAGGTTGGAACATCTGTTCCGCGCGGCCGGCAGGCCGGGCCGCGCCTGCCGGCCCGTCAATCCGAAGGTTTGCCTCCGGCAAAACGGTCAGGCACGTGCGCGCCTGCCCAGGCAGACGCCGCTCTCAGTGTTCCGAGGTCAACGTGAGGGTTGGCACTTTCCCCTTCACCCCCGGTTCCCCCTTCACCCCCGGTCGATCCGCGCCTGGTAGCAGTTGTTGCGTGATGACCGGACGTGGATGTAGCTGACCCGCTCATCCGCAAAGATCGCTTCCGTCTGACCCCTCATCTCCGCTTGCGGGGTGACAATGCCGGTGCCGTAAACAATCCGGTGATCGGCGCTGTAGCCTTTGATCAGGTAATCCGGGGAGCCCGTCAATATCTCCGGCATCTCTTCGCCTTCGTGCCGTTCGCAATGATCGGCGCACAGGAAAATCGGCCCCGTCTCGGCATAGGGCTGCGCCTCGGGAAAGGGGCGGTGGGCCAGGATCAGCATGCCTGTGCCATCGGGGATGTATTGCAGGCAGTGGCGGCAGGGGTTGCTGCCGCCGCCGGACACCGCGCGCTCCGGCACTTGGCCGTGGGCATCGGTGCCGCCATCCTGCAGCGCGCGGACAATCTCTGTGGGCAGGGCGGTGATCCTGATCATGCGTTTTCTCCTTTTGCTGACACCACCATGCCCGGTCCACCCTGCCGCAATCGACCCGGATCATGCGCATCCTGCTGTGGCCTGAAACAAAGCGCTCCCGCCCTTCGTGCTGGCATTGGAAATGCCCTGCGGCGGTTGGGCCAAGCGCCGCGCTGTGCGCGGCGCGGGCGGCGTTTGCGGCTGGCGTTGCGGCAGGACTCCACATGGGAACAAAACAGGAATATCATGCAGGCCATGTTTGCCGAATTCGCCTGCCTTTCCAACTTCACCTTCCTCACCGGGGCCTCCCACCCTGAGGAGTATGTGACCCGCGCGCTGGAGCTGGGGATCGCGGCGGTTGCCATTGCCGACGAAAACTCGGTGGCGGGCATCGTGCGCGCCCATGCCGAATGCCGCGGCATTGCCCGCCAGGTGCGCGAGCGGCAGGCCTGGAACCGGCAGAACACGCCCATCGGCCCGCCGCCCCCCGAAGGCATCGCGCCGCCGCTTTCTTTCCCTATCTACGATGCGCCACGGCTGATCCCGGCGGCGCGGCTGATCTTCAGTGATGCGCCTGAGGTGATTGCGCTGCCAGTGAACCGCGCGGGCTGGGGCAGTCTGACCCGGCTCCTGTCCACCGGGCGGCTGAGGGCACAGAAGGGCAGCTGTCTCCTGCACATCGCTGACCTGCTGGAATTCGCGGAGGGTCTCCACCTGCTCCTGTTGCCGCAGACGGAACATGGCCTCAGCGGCGCGGGCGGATGGGGGCCGCATATGGACGGGCTGACGCGCCGCTTTGCCGGGCGGATGCATCTGCTGATGGCGCCTGCCTATGACGGCGGCGACCGGGCACGGTTTGCGCAGCTCGCGGATCTCGCCCGGCATCTGAACCTGCCGCCGCTCGCCAGCGCCGCGCCAAAGATGCACCACGGCAGCCGCCGCCGCCTGGGCGATGTCCTCAGCGCCATCCGCCTGCGCTGCAAGGTAGAGATCCTGGGCCGCGCCGCCATGGCCAATGGCGAGCAGCGCCTGCGGTCCGAGGCGGAGATGCGCCGCCTGTTCCGGGGCCATGAGACGGCGGTGGACAACGCCGCCCGGCTGGCGGACCAGCTGACCTTTTCCCTGGATGAGCTGCGTTATGACTACCCGGATGAGGGGCGCGGCAGCGAAACCCCGCCGCAACGCCTGCGGCGGCTGGCCGAGGAGGGCCTGCAATGGCGCTATCCGGGCGGCGCGCCGGACAAGGTGCGCAGCCTGCTGGAGCATGAGCTGGCCCTGATCGGCAAGCTGAAATACGACCCCTATTTTCTGACCGTGCGCGACATCGTCGCCTTTGCCCGCTCCCGCGGAATTTTATGCCAGGGGCGCGGCTCGGCAGCGAATTCGGTGGTCTGCTACTGCCTGGGCGTGACCTCGGTTAGCCCCGAACTCGGCACCATGGTGTTCGAGCGTTTCGTCTCCGAAGCCCGTGACGAGCCGCCGGACATCGACGTCGATTTCGAGCACGAACGGCGCGAGGAGGTGATCCAGTGGATTTATGAACGCTACGGCCGCCACCGCGCAGGCCTCTGTGCCACGGTGATCCACTACCGCGGTAAACGCGCCATCCGCGAGGTGGGCCGCGCCATGGGCCTGACCGAGGATACCATTTCGGCCCTGTCCTCGCAGCTGTGGGGGTTTTTCAGCGCCAAGGGGGTGGAGGCCGAGCGGATGCGCGAGATCGGGCTGGACCCCGGCAGCCGCCGCCTGCAGCTGACGATGCAGATGGTGGAGCAGATCATCGGCTTCCCGCGCCACCTGTCGCAGCATGTGGGCGGCTTTATCATCACCCAAGGCAGGCTGGACGAGCTGGTGCCGATCGAGAACGCCACGATGGAGGGGCGCACAGTCATTTGCTGGGACAAGGACGACATCGACACGCTTGGGATCCTCAAGGTCGATGTGCTGTCCTTGGGCATGCTGACCTGTATCCGCAAGGCGTTTGATCTGCTGCAGCAGCACCACCAGCTGGATTACAGCCTGGCCACCCTGCCGCCCGAGGATCCGGCGGTCTACAACATGCTGTGCCGGGCCGACAGCATTGGCGTCTTTCAGGTCGAAAGCCGGGCGCAGATGAACTTTCTGCCGCGGATGAAGCCGCGCCATTTCTATGATCTGGTGATTGAGGTCGCCATTGTCCGCCCCGGCCCGATCCAAGGCGATATGGTGCACCCCTATATCCGCCGCCGCAATGGCGAGGAGCCGGTGCATTTCCCCTCGGACGCGCTGGGCGAAGTACTGGGCAAGACCCTTGGTGTGCCGCTGTTTCAGGAGCAGGCGATGCAGATCGCCATTGTCGGCGCGGGCTTCACGCCGGAGCAGGCCGACCGGCTGCGGCGGTCGCTCGCGACCTTCAAAAAACATGGCAACGTCAGCGAATTCCGCAGCCTGTTTTTGCGCGGCATGGCCAGGAACGGCTATGATAGCGGTTTCTCCGAGCGCTGCTTTTCCCAGATCGAGGGCTTTGGCTCTTACGGGTTTCCGGAAAGCCATGCGGCGTCTTTTGCGCTCTTGGTCTATGCCTCTGCCTGGATCAAATGCCACCATCCCGGCATCTTTGCCTGTGCGCTGCTGAATGCGCAGCCGATGGGGTTTTATGCGCCTGCCCAGATCGTGCGCGACGCCCGCGAACATGGCGTAGACGTGCGCCCGGTCTGCATCAATAATTCTTATTGGGACAATGTGATGGAGCCGGACGGCCATGGCGGGCTGGCGCTGCGGCTGGGGTTCCGGCAGGTGAAAGGCCTGCGCGATGAGGATGCCGCCTGGATGACTGCGGCACGCGGCAATGGCTATACGGAGGTGGAGGACGTCTGGCGCAAGGCGGGCACCCCGCCGCCGGTGATTGAGCGGCTTGCTGAAGCCGATGCCTTTGCTGCCCTCGGGTTGAACCGGCGTGAGGCCTTGTGGGCGGCCAAGGCGATCACCGCCCGCAAGCCGCTGCCGCTGTTTGCCCGCGAGCTGGAGGGCGAGGGGATTTACGAGCCGGAAGCGGATCTGCCGCAGATGGGCCTGGGCGAGGAAGTGGTGGAGGATTACGTCGCCATGCGGCTGAGCTTGCGGGCCCATCCGGTGGCGCTGATCCGGCATCTGCTGACACCGCAGAACGCGGGCGGCGGCGCGGGTGGCGGGCCGGGGATTTGAGTATTTTTGGAAAGATGAAGCGGATTGGCGGAGGCTTGCTGCCGCCAAGCGCGCTGATAACGCCAACTGTGGCAGGAATGCCGGTTCACCCCGGCGCGGCGAGGCGTTAGAAGGCTTGCGAACACAGCCTTGCCCCGGAGCTACCCCATGACCGCACCCAAACCCGTTGTCCTGTGCATTCTTGACGGCTGGGGCAGCGGCGAGCCCGGCAAGGCAAACGCGCCTTATCTGGCGCAAACGCCAACCTTTGATGCGATCCTGGCCAAGGGGCCGGCCGCCCGGCTGATCACCCATGGGCCGGATGTCGGGCTGCCGACCGGGCAGATGGGCAATTCCGAAGTGGGCCACACCAATATCGGCGCGGGCCGGGTGGTGGCGATGGATCTGGGGCAGATCGACCTGGCGATTGAAGACGGGTCGTTCTTTGAAAACGGCGCTTTGCAGGCGTTTATCGCGCAGCTGAAAGAAAGCGGCGGCGCGGCGCATCTGATGGGGCTGGTCTCGGACGGCGGCGTGCATGGGCATATCAACCACATCCTGGCGGCGGTGACGGCGGTGACGGACGCGGGCGTGCCGGTCTGGCTGCATGCAATCACCGACGGGCGCGATGTGGCGCCGAAATCGGCCTTTCGCCATTTCCGCCGGCTGGAGGAGAAGCTGCCCGAAGGCGCCCGCATTGCCACCGTCACCGGGCGCTATTTCGCGATGGACCGCGACAACCGCTGGGGCCGCGTCAGCGAGGCTTATGATGCGATGATCCATGCCAAGGGGCGGCCGGGAATGAATGCCCACGGCGCGGTGGACCACGCTTATAATCAGTCGGAAACGGATGAGTTCATCGCCGCCACCGTGCTGGACGGTTATCAGGGGGTAAAGGACGGCGACGGGTTCTTTTGCCTGAACTTCCGGGCTGACCGCGCGCGGGAGATTCTGCGCGCGATTGGCGAACCGGGGTTTGCTGAATTTGATGCGGGCGAGCGCCCCAAACTGGCGGGCCTGCTGGGCATGGTGGAGTATTCCGACAGCCACAGCGATTACATGACCACCTGTTATCCCAAGGCAGCGATTGTGAACACGCTGGGCGCCTGGGTGGCCAAACAGGGCAAGCGCCAGTTCCGGCTGGCGGAGACCGAGAAATACCCGCATGTGACCTTCTTCCTGAATGGCGGCAAGGAAGACCCGGAAGAGGGCGAGGACCGGTTCATGCCGAAGTCGCCCAATGTGGCGACCTATGACTTGCAGCCGGAGATGTCGGCCCCCGAGGTGACGGAGAAGTTTGTCGAGGCAATTGCTGCGGGCTATGACCTGATTGTGACCAACTATGCCAATCCCGACATGGTCGGCCATACCGGCGATCTGAAGGCGGCGATGCTGGCCTGCGAGGCAGTGGACCGCGGGTTGGCACAGGTGGTGGAAGCGCTGGAGAAGGCGGGCGGCGCGATGATTGTCACCGCAGATCACGGCAATTGCGAGGTGATGGTGGACCCGGAAACCGGCGGCGCCCATACTGCGCATACGCTGAACCTGGTGCCGGTGGCGCTGGTCGGCGGGCCGGAAGGCGCCACACTCCGGGATGGGCGGCTGGCGGATCTGGCGCCGACTATTCTGGAGCTGATGGGGCTGGAGAAACCGGCAGAGATGACCGGGGAGAGCCTGCTGTCATGACGCTGCGGGCGGGCTTTTTGCTGCTGGCGCTGCTGGCCGCACCGCTGCAGGCGGCAGCGGACCCCGCCGGGGCCGCGCGCACGGCGGCGGCGCAGCTGGAGGGGGCTTCGGTGCAATTGCAGGAGGCCGGCAGCTCCCGCGACCGGGTGAAGGCGCTGACCGCAACCGTGCAGGCGTTTGAGGCCGGTCTGGCGGCGATGCGCGACGGCTTGCGCCGGGTGGCGCGGCGCGAGGCGCAGCTGAGTGCGCAGCTGGCGGCGCGGCAAGAGGAGGTCTCGGGGCTGCTGGGGATTATCCAGACCATTGAAACCTCGCCGCCGCCGGTGCTGATGGTGCATCCTTCGGGGCCTTTGGGCGCGGCACGCTCGGCTATGATGCTGGCCGAGGTGACCCCGGCCCTGCATGCCAGGGCGCAGTCGCTGAAGATGGATCTGGACGAGGTGCAGAGCCTGCGGCTGCTGCAGCAGAACGCGGCCAGGACGCTGGAAGAGGGGCTGGCGGGCGTGCAGTCCGCGCGGGTGCAGCTGTCCACCGCGATTGCCGACCGCACCACGCTGCCGCGCCGTTTCACTGCTGATCCGGTGCGTACCGCGATCCTGATTTCCTCGACTGAAACCCTGTCGGGATTTGCCGACGGGCTGGCCGAGATTGCCGGCGGTGACATCGCCGGGACCAGCGCTGACATCACAGAGCTGCGCGGCACCCTGCCGCTGCCGGTCGAAGGGCTGGTGCTGCGCGGCTACGGCGAACGGGACGCGGCGGGTATTGCCCGGCCCGGTCTGCTGATCGCGGCGCGTCCCCGCGCCCTGGTCACGGCGCCGGCCGCCGCCACCATCCGCTATCGCGGGCCGCTGCTGGATCTGGGCAATGTGGTGATTCTGGAACCGCAGCCGGAGACGCTGTTTGTGCTCTCCGGCCTGGCCGAGGTGTTCGGCGAGGCGGGGCAAGTGATCCCCGAGGGCACGCCGGTGGGATTGATGAGCGGAGAAAACCCCAAGCCGGATGCAATTCTGTCACTTAGCGGTGAAGGGGGTGGAACTGACCGGACAGAAACGCTCTATATAGAAGTGAGAATGGACAACAGCCCGGTGGACCCGGAAACATGGTTCCGCACTGGAAAAGGTGGATGAAGGCTTGATGAGAAAATTTGCGATGGCCGCCATTGGCGGCACGCTGGCAGGGATTGTCGCTACAACCTATGTTGCGGGCCCTTTGCTGGCGCAGGAAGGCACGCGCGAGGCAAATGTCTATGAGCAGCTGGACCTGTTCGGCGACATCTTCGAGCGTATCCGCGCCCAATACGTCGAGGAAGTCGACGAGAAGGAACTGATCGAGGCGGCGATCGGCGGCATGCTGACGTCGCTGGATCCGCATTCCAGCTACCTGTCGCCGGATGATGCGGCCAGCATGCGGGTGCAGACCCGCGGCGAATTCGGCGGCCTGGGGATTGAAGTCACGCAGGAAGAGGGCTTTGTCAAAGTTGTCTCGCCGATTGACGGCACCCCGGCGGACGAGGCCGGCATGGAATCGGGCGATTTCATCACCCATGTGGACGGCGAAAGCGTGCTGGGCCTGTCGCTGGACGATGCGGTCACCCTGATGCGCGGACCAGTGGGGTCCGAGATTGTGATCACCGTGGTGCGCGAAGGCGAGGCCGAGCCGTTTGATGTCTCGATCATCCGCGACACCATCAAGCTGACGGCGGTGCGCAGCCGCATCGAGGGCGATACCGTGGTGATGCGGATCACCACCTTTAACGATCAAACCACCACCAACCTGGTGTCCGGGCTGAAAAAGCAGATCGAAGATGCGGGCGGCAAGGATAATGTGAACGGCATCGTTCTGGACCTGCGCAACAATCCCGGCGGGCTGCTGACCCAGGCGATCAAGGTGGCGGACAGTTTCCTGGAATCCGGTGAGATCGTCTCGACCCGCGGCCGCGACCCCGAGGACGGCGAGCGGTTCAACGCAACGCCGGGCGATCTGGCTGATGGCAAGCCGATTGTGGTGCTGATCAATGGCGGTTCGGCCTCGGCCTCGGAAATTGTGGCCGGTGCGCTGCAGGATCACCGCCGCGCCATCGTCATCGGCACCAAGTCTTTCGGCAAGGGATCGGTGCAGACGGTGATGCCGCTGAAGGGCGAGGGCGCGATGCGTCTGACCACTGCGCGCTATTACACACCGTCGGGCCGGTCGATCCAGGCGCTGGGCGTCAGCCCTGATATTGTGGTGCAGCAGCCCCGCCGAACCGCTGCGGCTGAGGAGGAGAACGACTCGCCTGCCCGCCGCTCGCGCTCCGAGGCCGATTTGCGCGGCAGTCTGAACAATGACAGCCTGAGCGAGGATGAGATCCGCCAGATCGAAGCCGACCGCGAAAAGGCCGAAAAGGCCGCGGAGCTGCGCGAAGAGGATTACCAGCTGGCCTATGCCATCGACATCCTGAAGGGGCTGGTGGCGCTGGGACCGAAGTAAGGCTTGGCCATATTGCAGCACAAAGGGGCCGTCCGGCTGGGCGGCCTTTTTTCTGCTCTGCTGTTCACGTGCCGGCCGGGCGGCAGCAGGGGGCGTTGCCCCCTCAGGCCTTGCGGCCCTCACCCCCAAGGTATTTTTGGCCAGAAAGAAGCGGCAGGGGGGTGGCGTTTGCGGGCAGCACGGAGCGCCGCCGGGCAGAGAATGGACAGACCCCGCGGGTCCTGCTTGGACAGGAATTCCTGAACGACCCCCTTTTTATCGCGGCCGGTCTCTGGGTGCTGCGCAGACAGCCGCACAGCTTGCCCGCGCCTTGTGCAATGGGTGATCGACCTGGGGAGTGTATGTTGTGAAAACCTGATGATCAGGTGAAACCGGCGTACGCTGAAAAGGCAACACCCAGCCCGGCACAACGCATTTGTCGCGTCAAAGTGAATATCAACGCCCGATCTCCGGCGCATTGATTGCATGGGCTGGGCTATGTTCGCCCCATGATGTTTGACCTGCCTGATTCCCCGACGCTGTACCAAGCGCTGATCACACGTGATGACGCCTATGAGGGGCGCGCCTATGTGGGCGTGACCTCCACCGGCATCTTCTGCCGCCTGACCTGCCCGGCGCGCAATCCGAAGTACGAGAACTGCCGCTTTTACGCCAGCCCCGGCCAATGTATTGAGGCGGGGTTCCGCGCCTGCAAACGCTGCAAGCCGCTGGCGGCTGCTGCCGGGGATGATCCGATGGTACAGGATCTTCTGGCCCGGCTGGAGGCGCGTCCCGCCTATCGCTGGGGCGAGGGCGATCTGGCGCGGATGGGGCTGGATGCGTCCACCGTTCGGAGGGCGTTCAAGCGGCATTTCGGCATGACCTTTCTGGAAATGGCCCGCCAGCGCCGCCTGCGCGAGGGGTTCACCGCGCTGAAAGCCGGCGAGCCGGTGATTGCGGCGCAGATTGATGCCGGGTTTGAAAGCGCCAGCGCCTTTCGCGCGGCCTTTGCCAAGCTGGTCGGGATTGCGCCGGGCGCCTTCCGCAAGGACGCGCTGTTGCTGGCCGACTGGATCGACACGCCGCTGGGCGCGATGATTGCGATCAGCTGCCGGCACCAGCTGCATCTGCTGGAATTTGCCGACCGCAAGGCGCTGCCGCGGGAAGTGGCCAGGCTGCAAAAGGCGCAGCCCGGAGGGATCGGCTTTGGGCGGCCGGCGCCGACGCAGCAGATCGCCGAAGAGCTGCAGCGGTTCTTTGCGGGTGACGGCGCGGATTTCCAAACCCCGCTGGCCCTGCATGGCACCGGGTTCGAGCGCGAGGTCTGGCGCTACCTGCTGACCATTCCGGCGGGCGAAACCCGCAGCTATTCGCAGATCGCGCGCGAGCTGGGCCGGGCTTCGGCCACAAGGGCGGTGGCGCGGGCCAATGGTTCCAACCAGCTGGCGCTGGTAGTACCCTGCCACCGGGTGCTGTCGGCGGATGGATCGCTGACCGGTTATGGCGGCGGCTTGTGGCGCAAGCAGCGGCTGATCGAGATTGAGACAAGCTACAAACAGAGGATTTCTGCATGACATATTCCGACCGCGCACGCGCCTTTGCGACGCTGCATCAGCCGGGCAACCCGGTGGTGCTGTATAACATCTGGGACGCAGGCAGTGCCAAGGCGATTGCCGGGGCGGGGGCCGCGGCCTTGGCGACCGGCAGCTATCCGGTGGCCGTTGCGCAGGGCTTTGCCGATGGCGAGCAGATCCCGCTGGAGTTTGTTCTGGGCAACGCTGAACGCATCATCGCCGCCACGGATTTGCCGGTGACAATTGATTTTGAGGGCGGCTATTCCCGTGCGCCTGAACAGCTGACCGCCAATGTTAAACGGCTGGCCGAAACCGGCGCCGTGGGGCTGAATTTTGAGGACCAGGTGGTTGGGACGGCGGAGCTCTACAGCATTGAAGAGCAGGCCCGGCGGGTTGCTGCAGTACGGGCGGCCAATGCGGACATTTTTGTCAATGCGCGCACAGATTTGTTTCTGAAGGAAAAAGATGCGTCGAAACACGCGAGCCTGATGGCGGAGGCGCTGGAGCGCGGCGCGGCTTATGCCGAGGCCGGCGGCAATGGGTATTTCATCCCCGGCCTGACTGATCCGGATCTGATTGCACAAGTCTGCGAGGCAAGCGCGCTGCCGGTCAACACGATGATGCGCGGTATCACGCTGGAAACCGCGCGGCAGGCAGGCGTTGCGCGCTGCAGCTATGGCCCGATCCCGCACGCCAAGCTGATGCAGGTGCTGTCAGAGCATTTCCAGGCATTGGTGTAACCGCCGCTCAGGTGGTTTCCAGGCAGTGGCGGCGGAAGGCGCGTTTCAGCATGTCGAGTTCTGCGCGCAGCAGTTCGACCTCGGCGCGCAGATCGTCCGCCACAGCCTCCCCGGCGATCAGGGTGAAATCACCCAGACGGGTGCCGCCGGCGGCATCGAATATCACGAAAGTCTGCACCCCGTCGGCCAATGCCTCGGCGGGGACCGGCACTGAGATCAGCCATTCGCCGCCTGCCTGGCCTTCTTTCAGTTTTGCATCGGCCACCGGCTGATCCTGGAACATCACGGAAATCTCGGGCCGCGCGCCGCTGGCGGGGGCGTTGCTGATCCGGCCCTCCCAGATGCCGTTGCGGAAGCGGATTTTGGTCAGTGACAGGTCGCTCATGGCTCAGGTTCCTCAGATCGCCGCGCGGCGGTGGCGCGAGAAGGTCAGGTCGCGCAGGATCACCTGGTTCATATCCGGCGCTTCAAATATCAGATCAAGCCAGATCTTTTCGATCCGCTTCTCGTTCAGCTTGGAATAGGCCAGGTCGAACTCCACCACGATGTTCTTTTGCTCCTGCGGCAGCTCGCGCACGATCTGTTCGGTATTGGGACCGTGCTGGATGTTGAGCCGGGCAAAAATCTCGATCGGTTTTTCGGATTCGATAATGCTATCGATCCGCAGCAGATGCTGCCGGGTCATGCCATTGGCAGCGGCGGGCGGCAGGTCGATCACCAGCGACAGGAACGAGCCGTCGAATTGGAACACATCCATGCGCAGGCCGAAGGGAGCAAGGTCTTCTTCGCGGGTGTTGCGCAGCTGGCGCAGGGTCAGTTCGGAGAAGGCGCAGTCGTGAAACAGCTGCGCCTCATCGCCGAGCCGGGCCTTGGCGGGGACGGAGGACAGCCCGCATTCGGGCAGCGGCCCTCGCCACAGTTCCGGGCGCCAGGACCAATCGGTGCCATGCGGGCGCGGAAAGAAGGAGGAGCCGATCTGCGGCAGCGCCAAACGGCCGTCGGCGGTGTGGATCAGCCGGTCCAGATGGGTGCGCAGCTGGCGGGCCTGATTGCGCTGGCGGCGCAGTTCAGACAGCGGCGCGCGGGCCGACTCTTCTGCGGCTGCGCGCCAGCGGCGCAGGCTGCGCAGGTGCAGCAGCCGGTCCATGATCCTGCCCATCGTGCTCTCTCTTGCCTGTTGCGCCGTGTTGCGGAGTCCGGCCCGTGCGGTAATGCGGCGGGCGCTGGCGCCAGTGTAACCGCTGGCGGCTATTGAAAGAAACCGGCAATCCGCTGGCTAAGCCCGCGTTTTTTGCGAAGGGCGGGCGTGGCGCCGGTTTCCGGGGCGCCGGCGGCTGCCGCTGCGGGCCGTGCCAGGGGGCGCAGGGATTGCCGGGGGCCTTTGGGCAGCACCGCGCCGGCTTCCTCAAGATCCGGCAGGGTGGAGGCTTCCAGTGAGCGGTGGGTCACTTCGTTCAGCAGCGCTGCCCCCTGGCGGCCCAGGGCGCGGCTGCCCTCCGGTGCATAAAGCGCCAGGGCGACCAGATGCCGGTCGAGCACAAAGGCACCGCGCCAGTGAACCGGACTGGCCCCTTCGGCGACGGCTTCGGGGAATTCCAGCCGGACCAGCGGCAGCAACTGGTCGTCGCGGGTTTCCAGCAGCGTGGCACCGGGGAACATGGCCACGATATCAGCCGCTTGCGGGGCTGCGGCGTCTTGTTGCGCCGGACCGATCGAGGCGGTCAGAACGGCCGCATTGCGGGAGCCGAACCAGCGGTTCCGGTCCAGCCGGCTGCAATGGGCAATCAAGGCAAAACCGCCGCTGTCATCCGCCGTGCTGCTGCGCCGGTCAAAGCAAAAGGTTTCCGGGGCAGCCAGCAGCACGCCGCCGCCGGCAAAGGACATCACCTGGCCGCTAAGGCGCGGCGCCGGGCCGGACACGCGGGCGGCAAAGGACATGCCTGTGGGGGCGGGGCTGCATCCCGCCAAGGCCAAGCCGGCCAGCGCGGCGGCGGCTGCAGCTCTGCGCAGTCCTGGCGCCTTTCCGCCGGGGAGCGAAAAAGACACGGGTTTCCCGTTGTTTGTTCTGGTCACTGCGGTCCCTGCCGGTCTGTTTTTTTGACAAATTTATTACGGGCAGGGCTGCTGCGCGGCAAGTGTGAACCGCGCGCCGGGCTGTCTGCCTTGCCATGGCGTTGCAGCAATGCATAACGTTGGCGCAATTTGCCGCCATTCCAGCCGGAGGACACATGCAGCACAGGCACAGAGACGGGTACAGTTACAGGGCGCATGAGGCCTTGGTGCGCTTTGCCCGGCTGCAGCCTGCGCTGTGGCGGCTGCTTTTGGGGCTGGTGCTGGTGGCGGCGGTCAGCTTTGCGATGACCGCGGCGCTGCAGGTGATGGTGGCGGGCCTGTTCCCCGGCGCCTGGCTGCAGGGGCTGAGTGACGGCAGCAATCCCGGCGCCATGCTGGTGCTGCTGGGCAGCTTTGCCTTTCTGTCGCTGGGGGTGGCCATGGCGGCGCGGCTGTTTCACCAGCGCAGCTTTGCCACCGTGACCGGGCATCTGAGGCCGCTGGTTTGGCAGTTCGGGCGTGTCAGCCTGTTTCTGATGGGGCTGACCCTGTTGATCCTGCTGCTGCCGCCCTACAGCATGGGGCCGCCGATGACGCCGAACCTGCCGTTCTGGACCTGGCTGGGGATCCTGCCGCTGGCGGTGGTCGGGGTACTGGTGCAGACCGGATCGGAGGAGATCCTGTTCCGCGGCTATATCCAGCAGGCGCTGGCGGCCCGGTTCCGCAGTCCTCTGGTCTGGCTGCTGGGGCCCTCGGCGCTGTTTGCGCTGGGCCATTACCTGCCGGCCGAGGCCGGGGAGAATGCGTTGCTGATTGCTGCCTGGGCCGGGCTGTTCGGTCTGCTGATGGCGGACCTGACGGCGCGGGCGGGCACGCTGGGCCCGGCGATGGCGGTGCATTTCTTCAACAATGTGACGGCGCTGTTGCTGTTTGCCTCGCCCACCAGCCTGAACGGGCTGTCGCTGTATCTGATCCCCTTCGAGATGGCGGACGTGCAGGCGCTGCGGCCTTGGATGGCGGTGGACTTTGCGCTGATGCTGGTCAGCTGGCTTTGCGCACGGCTTGCCATACGCCGCTGATTGCAATTGCGGCCAAGGCGCCTTATCTGGGGGGCAAACCGCGCCCCCGGAGAGGCAAGCAATATGAACTGGATCACTAACTACGTCCGGCCCAAGATCAACTCGATCTTTTCGCGCCGTGAAGTGCCCGAGAACCTTTGGCAGAAATGCGATGAATGCGGCACCATGCTGTTTCACCGCGAGCTGAGCGACAATCAGAACGTCTGCACCAGCTGCGGCCATCACATGCATATCACGCCGCGCGACCGGTTCACCGCGCTGTTTGACGGCGGTGTGTTCACCGAGGTTACGGTGCCGGAACCGCTGGCCGATCCGTTGAAGTTCAAGGATCAGAAGAAATACCCCGACCGGATCAAGGCGGCGCAGAAAAAGACCGGCGAGAAAGACGCCATGCTGGTGGCCGCCGGTGAAATCGGCCGCACCCCCATTATCGCTGCGGCGCAGGATTTTTCCTACATGGGCGGCTCGATGGGCATGTATGTGGGCAACGCCATCATCGCCGCGGCTGAAGAAGCGGTGAAGCTGGGCCGCCCGCTGGTGCTGTTTTCCGCCGCTGGCGGTGCGCGGATGCAGGAAGGCATCCTGTCGCTGATGCAGATGCCGCGCACCACTGTGGCGGTGCAGATGCTGAAAGAGGCGGGCCTGCCCTATATCGTGGTGCTGACCCATCCGACCACCGGCGGGGTGACAGCGTCTTATGCGATGCTGGGCGATGTGCATATTTCTGAACCCAATGCGCTCATTTGCTTTGCCGGTCCCCGCGTGATTGAACAGACCATCCGCGAAAAATTGCCCGAAGGGTTCCAGCGCGCCGAATACCTGCTGGATCACGGTATGCTGGACCGCGTGACCTCGCGCACCGAGATGCGCGGTGAGCTGATCACCATCATTCGGATGCTGATGGGCCTGCCGCCGCAGGTGGTGGGCGATCTGCCCTCGCCGGAAGAGGAAGACCCCGCCATGGCCGCAAATGCGCCAACCGAGGCCGCAGTCAGCGAAGAAGCTGCCGAATAAACCGGTCTATATTAACCTGCCCGGCTGTCCGGCCGGACCGCGCCCGTCCTTACCTGGGCGGGCGCTGTTATTTGCTGCATTTGACTTTCCGATCTGACAGGACCAGGCCGATGACCCAGACCTCCGACGCGATCCTCGCCCGCATGATGGCGCTGCACCCCAAGATCATCGACCTGACGCTGGACCGGGTCTGGCGGCTGCTGGCCGCATTGGACAACCCGCAGGACAAGTTGCCGCCGGTGATCCATCTGGCCGGCACCAATGGCAAGGGGTCGACCCAGGCGATGATCCGCGCCGGGCTTGAGGGGATGGGAAAAAGCGTCCACGCCTATACTTCGCCGCATCTGGCGCGGTTTCATGAGCGGATCCGGCTGGCGGGGGAGCTGATCTCGGAACAGTATCTGACTGAGGTGCTGGACGAGTGCTACGGCGCAAATGGCGGTGAGAACATCACCTATTTCGAGATCACCACGGTGGCGGGGCTGCTGGCGTTTTCCCGCACCCCGGCTGATTACACGCTGCTGGAGGTGGGCCTGGGCGGGCGCCTGGACGCCACAAACGTGATTGATAAACCCGTGATCAGCGTGATCACCCCGATTTCTATCGACCATGAGCAGTTCCTGGGCAATACGCTGGCCAAAATCGCCGCGGAGAAGGCCGGGATCATCAAGCGCGGGGTGCCGGTGGTGGTTGGCCCGCAGCCCAACGAGGCGATGGAAGTGATCGAGGCCACCGCCGCCCGTCTTGGCGCGCCGGTGATTGCCTATGGCCAGCAGTGGCATGTGCATCAGGAACACGGCCGGTTGGTGTTCCAGGATGAAACCGGCCTTCTGGACCTGCCGCTGCCTGCGCTGCTGGGGGCGCATCAGGTCCAGAACGCCGGCGCGGCGCTGGCGGCGCTGCGCCATCTGGGCGCGGATGAGGCTGCCTGCGAGGCGGCCATGTTAAATGCGGAATGGCCCGCCCGGATGCAGAAGCTGAAGACCGGCCCGCTGATCGAGGCAGCACCGGAAGCCGAACTGTGGCTGGACGGCGGCCACAACGCCGCGGCGGGTATCGCGCTGGCCGATGTGCTGGCGAAACTGCCGGAACGCCCCACGCACCTCATCTGCGGCATGCTGAACACCAAAGACGTGAGCGGCTACATGGCTCCCCTGGCGCCGCAGGTGGCAAGCCTGACGGCCATTTCGATCCCCGATGAGATCAACACGCTGAGCGCGGAAGACACCGAGGCGGCTGCCAATTCGGTCGGCATCGAAGCGGGCACGGCTGAGAGCACAATGGCAGCGCTGCAGATGATCACCGCCAAGGATCCGCAGGCGCGGGTGCTGATCTGCGGCTCGCTCTATCTGGCGGGCCACATCCTGCGCGAAAACGGCTGAGGCTTGCAACTGCGGGGGGAGGCTCTCCCGCCCGGCTTCGATCTGGCGATCTCATCCCGTTGGGCCGGGCGCCGCTGGCGCGGCGCGCCTCCTGCTTCTTTCTGGTTTCAAATACCCCGGGGGTGAGGCCGTGAGGCCGAGGGGGCAGCGCCCCCAGACCCGTTCAGCCGCTAGTCCAGAACGTAGTCCACGGGTTCCAGCCGGGGCGGCACGTCGCGCCCCAGCGCATTGCAGACCGAGATTTCCATCACCCGGCACATCGCGCTGAGCGGAACTGAGTTGGCCTGTTTGCGGAACGGGTGTTCCAGCTCATGGGTGACCTCGGCCAGACCGAAGAACACATAGGCCACCACCGCCGCCACCAGCGGTTCGAACCAGCCCGCACTGTCCAGAAGGGCAAAGGGGAGCAGCAGGCAGTACAGATACGTGGTGCGCCAGACCAGCAATGAGTAGACAAAGGGCAAGGGCGTGCTGAGCAGCCGTTCGTTGCCGGCCTGCGCAGCTGGGAAGGCAGCCAGACGTTCAGCCAGGGCGCGCTGGCCGAACCCGTCGATACGGCCCGCCTCGGCCATGCCGCGCAGGCGGGTGGCAATGTCCCTGAGGGCGGCGTTCGGGCTGTTCTCGGTCTGCATCAGCTGTTCTGCGTCCTCCGATCCGACCCAGCGGCGGACGGTATCGGCCACCTCATCGCCGCGCAGCTGGGCGCGGTGCAGATGGTGAAAAGCCAGAATGCGGGTCAGGATATAATCCTCATCCGGGCCTTGGCCGGCAAAGATCCGCAGCTCCTGCGCCAGGCTGCGCACGTCCGAGACCATGCGGCCCCAGATCCGCCGCGCCTCCCACCAGCGGTCATAGGCAGCATTGTTGCGGAAGCTGAGGAACAGCGACAGCGACAGGCCGAATACCCCCATGGCGCCGATGGAAATCTGCGGCATCGCAACGACATAGCGATCCAGCACCAGCACCAAGAGCGCCCAAAGCGCGGCGCCGATGATATTAGGCAGGATGCGCGGCACCACCGACCCGTTCAGAATCAGAAAAATTTCCCAGCGGCTGGGCGTGTCGCGGACTATCACAGGTCTGCGGCTCCCCAGTCCTTGTCCTGCATTTCGCGCAGGCGCGAGGCGGTGCGTTCGAACTCAAAGGTGCCTTCGCCCTCGACATAGAGCATTTCGGGCTGTGCCGCCGCCGAGCAGATCAGCCGCACCTTGGCCTCGTACAGGGCATCAATCAGGGTCACAAAGCGCCGCGCCTCGTTGAAATTGTTACGGGAGAGGCGGGGGATGTCCTCCAGCACCAGAACCTTCACCTCTTCGGCGATGGCGAGGTAGTCGCCGGGACCCAGCATCTTGCCGCAGAGGTCGTAAAAGGCGGCGCGCGCCACGCCGTTGCGGAAGGCGGGCAGGGTGACTTCGCGACCCTTCACCTCCAGTGTCAGGGGCTGCGCCGGGCCGCCGGAGAGATCGGTCCAGATCGCGCGGATCTGCGCGCGGGCCTCGGCATCGACGGGGGCGAAATAGACCTGTGCGCCGGTCAGGCGGTGCTGGCGGTAGTCGGTCGGGCTGACCATCTCGTGCACGTGCATCTGCGTCTTTATAAGGTCAATGAAGGGCAGGAACAGCTGCCGGTTCAGGCCGTTCTTATACAGTTCGTCCGGCACCCGGTTGGAAGTGGTGATCACAGTGACGCCGGCGGCGAACAGCGCCTCGAACAGGCGTCCCACGATCATCGCGTCGGTGATGTCGGTGATCTGCATCTCGTCAAAGGCCAGCAGGCGCACCGAGTCTGCAACCGCCTTGGCCACCGGAGCCAGCGCATCCTCCACCCCGCTTTGGCGGGCCTCGTGCAATTGGGTGTGGATTTCCTGCATGAAGGCGTGGAAGTGCACCCGGCGGGCGGGGATATCCTCCAGGCTGTCGACAAACAGATCCATCAGCATCGACTTGCCGCGGCCCACCCCGCCCCAGAGGTAGAGCCCCTGGACCGGTTCATATTCCGCCTTGCGGAAGAAGCCGCGTTTCACCGGCGGCGCCATCAACCCTTCTGCGATGCGGTCGAAATGGGGAAGCACGGCCTCCTGGGCCGGGTCGGGCTGCAATTCGCCTGCGTCGATCTTTTGCCGGTACAGCGTGGTCAGATGGGTCATGGGACAGGGATAGCGCGGGGCGCTGGGGATGGGAAGCGGGGAGCAATTGCTTTCACATTGATTGTGGCAGCGATTAGTTCGAATGGTTACTCTAAGTCATGCTGCCAAGACGGCTCCAGAACCCGCAGTACTGACTTTGCGCGGCTGGGCCGCCGGAACAAAATATTTGGGAGAAAAGCATTTTGCCGCGATTGTCACCTGCGAAAGCATATCGTTCGATATTCGTTTTTACCGTGTTTACTCTGGCTGCATTCTTGCTGTTAAATCCCGTCAATGGCCATGCAGCATCAGTTTTTGAAAGTGTGACAGACACCATAGATGACACTTATCTATTTGAGGGCCACTGGCCGCAGAAAGCGGGAGATGAAACGCTTTTTCCAATTGTAACAATACATAAAGTGATAAGCCGAGAGGGCCGTACATACGTTTGTGCAGCATATATCTCTGCACACAGTAAGGCGCATTTATTCTTCAAACGATCTAAGGTCTATGTGGGGAAAAGAAACTTGAAAGCGGCCCTGTGGCGATTGAAGACGCCTGACATAGGCCGGTCATGTACTGCTACTACAGAAATGCGAGCAATAACCAAGTGGTTTTCTGGAAGGACTGTCACCTGCGTCCGGGCGCGTGCCCGGTGGCGCCCGGAGTTTGCCGCAACACTCTCGAGGTTTTCAGTTCCGGAAACGGTCTGGATTAAGGGACAAAAGCGCTGGTGATCAAAACTTCTTAACCGGAGCCGCAAAAATCCTGATTTGACGCCTGCGGTGAAATCCCAGAGGGTTGCGCGGCCTGTCAGGAGAGACCGCATGGACCGTCCCGCGCCGCTGTTTACCCCCGTTCTGATCGTCGGCTGCATCATCATCATGGTGAGCTTTGCGGTGCGTGCCTCGTTCGGGGTGTTCCAGATCCCGATTGCCGAGGAGTTCGGCTGGCTGCGCTCGGAGTTCTCATTGGCGATTGCCATTCAGAACCTGGCCTGGGGCATCGGGCAGCCGGTATTCGGCGCCATTGCCGAGAAGATAGGCGACCGCAAGGCGATCGTCATGGGGGCCATTGTCTATGCCGCCGGGCTGGTGCTGAGCTCCTGGGCGACGACGCCGTTTGAAATGCAAAGCTATGAATGGCTGGTGGGCTTTGGCATTGCCGGCACCGGTTTTGGCGTGGTGCTGGCGGTTGTCGGGCGGGCGAGTTCCGATGAAAACCGCTCGATGTCGCTGGCGATTGTCACCGCGGCAGGGTCCGCGGGGCAGATTTTCGGCGCGCCCACGGCAGAGTGGATGCTGGGCTTTATGCCCTGGCAGACGATTTTTCTGGTGTTTGCGGGCGTGGTGCTGGCGCTGATTGCCTTGCTTCCGCTGATGCGGGCACCGGAGACCGCCGGCAAGACAGAGCTGGAAGAGAGCATGGGCGCGATCCTGATGAAGGCGTTCAAGGACCCGTCTTACACGCTGATTTTCCTCGGCTTTTTCAGCTGCGGCTATCAGCTGGCTTTTGTCACCGCGCATTTTCCGGCGTTCGTGACCGAGATGTGCGGGCCGATCCTGCCGGGCGGGGCGCTGCACTCATTGGGCATTACCACCACCTCTGCGCTGGGGGCGGCTGCAATCTCATTGATCGGGGCGGCCAATGTGGGCGGCACGCTGCTGGCGGGCTATCTGGGCAAGCGGTATTCCAAGAAATACCTGCTGGCGGCGATTTACACCGGGCGGACGATTGCGGCGGCGGCGTTCATCATGTTCCCGATCACCCCCATGAGCGTGATCATCTTCTCGGTTGCGATGGGGTCCATGTGGCTGGCGACGGTGCCGCTGACCTCAGGTCTGGTCGCGCATATCTACGGGCTGCGTTACATGGGCACGCTTTACGGGATCGTGTTTTTCAGCCACCAGCTGGGCAGCTTCCTGGGCGTCTGGCTGGGCGGGCGGATGTATGACGCTTATGGCGATTACACCTTTGTCTGGTGGATCGGTGTCGGCGTCGGGGCGTTCAGCGCGATTGTCCATCTGCCGGTGAAGGAACGTCCGCTGCGGGCTGCGGCGGCGGCGGGGTAACGCCGGCGGTTTGCTGTGATGCCGGCTGCAGGACCGGGGCCAGTGGACCGGCCCAATTTTTTTTTGACTTGGGCGCATTGTAAATTTGAACATCCCCAAGTCAATTCACTCCTCACTCTTTGGCAGTTCACCCCGGATCCGGGTGGTGTAACCTCCGCCACCCAGCCGGTGGGTCACCCCGGTGATCGACCATAGCGGCGGGATGCTTGGGCGCAAGCCGATGACCAGGGCCTGCCCCTCGGCGCGCAGGATCGGATTGCCTACCAGCGCAAGGTTAATAGAGTGGCCTGCGCGGGCCTGCTCATCAAGCTTTGACTTTGCGGCCCGCTCGGCGCTTTCCTCCGTCCGATAGGGGTGGGTGATCTCGTAGGCAGGCGAACCCTCGCCAGCCGTCACCGTCTTTTTCTCCCCCACCTTCTTATCGTGCCAGATAGCTTTGACACTCTTATATGCGTTGGCTTTGTCCTTGCTGACGCGGGAGCCGGGCATCAACTGGGATTTGAACACCCATGTTTGCGGCAAGGCGTTGCCGCTGGCGGATTGGCCTTCGCCCTTGCCGATGAACAGCAAACCGCCGTCCTTGACCGATACGATGGCGTCACTCTCTTTCCCAATGCGGCTCAGGAAATTGATGTCGCTTTCCGATCTCTGGGCCAGATACTCGTGCTTGATGACCTTGAGCCGTTCTGCCACCTTGGGTTCCAGCTTATGCTCGGCGGCTATCTCGGCCACGATCTCCCCGATGGTTTTGCCGTCCCAGTTCCGGGTTTTCTGATCCTTGAGGGTGCTGCCGAAATGCGCCGCCTTGCCGTGGATGATCATGCGGTCAGGGGCGATCTCATACTCTATCTTGTCCAGGACAAAGACTCCCATCGGCACCGGAAACAGCTCCTCATAGCCCATGGCCACCAGAATGAGGGTGCCATCGGGCGGCTCCAGAATGCTGTTATCGCGGTCATCCAGCTCAATGCGCACGGTATCGGCCTTTGATCCGGCCTCATCATTGACCGTAATGCTTAGCACCCGGTCTTTGATCCTGCTGGTGATGTTGATCCCGTCCATATGGACTTCAAACGCAGGTTTCATGTTCAATCCACCAGCCTGATCATCTTAGGCTTGGGATCTATCCGCGCATCTTCCGGCAGTTCAATTGCGATCCCCCTGGGAAAGACCGGCCCCAGGGCGGCCAGGCCCATATTGGCGGCCAGAACCTTTTGCAGGTCGAAGGCATTCGCGCCGTAGTGGGCGGCGCAGATGGCGTCCAGCACATCGCCTCTTTCAGTCCGGTATCTCATAGCAAGCCCTCAGGTAGCAACGCGGCAGGGTGCATCAAAACAGCCTTGATGCGATGGCAAGCCCGGCGGCCAAGATGTCCAGGCCGCTGCCGTCATCGCCGCCGTATTCCTGCAGGGTCACGCCGAAATCGATCTTGAGCGGTGCGCCGTTGAAGTACTCGGAACCGGTTTCCACCACGCTGGCGATTTCCCAGCGGCCCCAGCTTTGGCCAAACCCGTCAATCAGCTCGTGCGCATCACCGCTGTTTGCCATGGCGCGCAGCCGGTCCATCTGGCCCCAGCCGCCATTCCAATGCGGCAGGACGGTGCCATTCATCTTGATGGTGCCCGCATTGGTGCCCAGGTGCTGGGTTGCCGATGTGCGTCCGATCCGTTTCAGCACTGCCTTGTTCTGGTCGTGGCGGCGCTCCAGGGACTGGAACGCGGCGGTGGTAATCTTGAACTCGAAACTGCCCAGGATCATCGTCACATCAATCATCGAACAGGCTTTCCAGTTGCTGCTTGGCCTCGCGGGTGTGTTCTTCCAGGATCTGGCGCAGGCGCGTTTCCATATCCGAGGATACCTCGCCGGTGATCGGGATCGTGTAGCTGGGGTTCATGGTGACGGTGACCTGCTTTCCAAGCCCGTTCATCTGCGCGGATATGCGCTGGAAATCCAACTCGCCCGCCTGCGGTCCTGCGGCGGCGCTGGCCATCGCACTGGTTATCGCACTGGCACCGATAGCCCCGATGCCGCCCTTGGCGATGCCATCCAGATTGAACCCTTTCGCAAAGCTGCCAAGATCAAGGCCGCTGATCAGGCTGCGCGCCCGGCCGGCCATGTCCAGCATGCCGCGCAGAGCCCGGTTGTGGGCAATAAAGCCGCCCTTGTTTTCATAGCGCATTTCGGGGCCTTCCTCGCCGGTCAGCAGCCAGCCAGGGCTATAGTTGCCGCCGCGTGCGCGGGCCTGAATGTTGGTGGCCTGAACCTTAGGGATCGCACCGCCGGGCACATCCAGTTTCAGATGCGCGGTCTTGGGCAGGGCATTGCGAATGGCTGCGGTGATTTCCTGCGTTGCCGAGGTGACCTGCGCAATCTGCGAGCGAATGCCTTCGGCCAGGGACTGCATCAGGCGCTGGCCCTCGCTGGCAAGGCTCGTAGCCTGCAAATCGGCAATGATCCGGGCCATGGATGCGGCGACGGCAGTTTGTGTCTCCAGAGCGGCAGCGGTCAGGACTGGAAATTGCTTGGTCAGCGCCTCGGCTGCGCGGGCGGCCTCCTTCAGTGTCTCAGGGTTCTTGATCTCGGGCAACTCTGCGGGTGCGCCGTCCAGCTCTTGCAACAGCGCCAGCATGTCCTGGGCGCGGTTCACCTCAAAACTATCGAACATCGCGCCGCTTTCGCTGGCCACCTTTGCCTCCAGGCGCGATTTCACCTCCTCGATGCCGGTCAGGCCCTGGCGGTACTGGGCGATCAGATCCAATCCCTCCCGCCACTCGCGGCCAACCATATTGGAAGCCCGGTTCTCCAGGCGCACATCAATGGTTTCGCCCGCGTCTGTGAACATGCCTTTGAGATCTGGCAGTTCGGGGATGATCGCGCCCCAATCCCAATCCGGCAGCACGTCGGCCCAGGAAAACGACAGCCAGCGCGACCAGTTAGGAGCAAAGATGATATTGCCCCAGTCAATCGAAGTGATGCCGTTCCAGATGCTGCTGGCTGTTTCGGTCACAACAGATGCGGCGGATTTCAGGGTTTTTGCGAGGTCCTCTGACTTAACCAACCCCGTCCAGGACAATGGGCTGAGTGCATCCCAGAGCGTGCCCAGCTTGCCGCCCAATACGCCGGTAATGTTTCTCCAGGCTGATGCCAGGTCTTCGGATTTGACCAGGCCAGACCAGGAAAGCGGGTTGAGCGCCGCTTTGATTTCAGACCACTTGGTTGCAAATGTGGTTTTGACGCCTTCCCAAAGGGTGCCGAACCAGGCGGAAATGCCGTCCCAATGGGTATAGACCAGCCCAGCCGGATGATATTTGAAGAACCCCGCTTTGATACCGTCCCAAGCCGTCGACACCCCCGATTTCACCTTGCCCCAAAGGGCGCCGAACCAGGCGGTGATACCCTCCCAATGGGTGATGATCAGCCCATGCGGGGTATAGTTGAAAAAGATCGACTTGATGTTTTCCCAGCCATTGGCCGTGAACGCCTTCACGCCCGCCCAAAGGCGCTGAAAGAACGCCTTGATTGGCTCCCAATTGCGGTAGATCAGATAGGCACCGCCTGCGATGGCAGCGACCGCCAGGCCGATGGGATTGGCCAGCAGCGCACGGCCCAGGCCCATAACAGCGATTCTCAGGAACCCGAATGCGCCTGTCAGCACCTTGATGCCCCTGGCCAGCAGGCCGGTTTTTGTGCCCGAACCCGCCAGCGCTACGCCCAGAAGCAGGCTGCCATGCCGCAAGGCTGCAAATGTGGTCACCAGGGAGGACGCAGTGAACAGGACCGGAGCGGCGACAGTGGCCAGGCCAAACAGACCTACAACAATGGACCCAAAACCGGCAACCAGAGTGGGATTGTTTTGAATAAACCCGCTGACGATCTGCGCCACCCGCCCCATAGGGGCGGCAAGCGCATCCATTGCAGGCGCGAGGCCCTCGCCGATTTCTTCTTTGATCGACTTGATGTTTTGCCTGAAGACTTCCCACTTTGCGCCAGCATAGTCATCCGTCTTCGCGGCCATTGCCTCAGTGAATTCAGCACCCTTTTGGGCCGCTTCTTCCAAAGCAACCACATTGGCGCGCACAGCCGCCTCCTGACCATAGAGCGCATTGATCAGCTTCATTGCTTCCTCGGTTCCGAAGGCCTTGCCGATCTCCGCCGCCTCTGCGGCTTCGAGCGTTTGACCATAGCGCTCTTTGAGATCCGTCAAAATTTCTGGCATCTGGCGGAGTTGGCCTTGTTCGTCAATCAGCCGAACTCGAACGGGGTTGCCGGTTGTTTTGCTCAACTTGGCAAAGGCTTGGTCCGCCCGGTAGGCGTTGGAGGCAAACGCCTTGAGCGCTGTACCAGCCTCACCCGCCTGCATCTGCTGCTGCATCATGCCCAGGAGCGCCATTTGCTCGGTCATCTTCATGCCGAGATTGGTGGCACCTGCGCCTGCGCTTTCAATGGCCTGCTGCATCTTCGCGCCATCCGTCTTGAACTGCTGCACGGATTTGGCCAGCGCCGCTCCGAACATATCGCCCCAATCGGCATCAGAAATCTCGGCAAACTGCTTTTTGAAGATCCCGTATGAGGTCGCAAAGAGCGATGTCATACTTTCCGGCATGCCTTTGGTGGCTTTGGCCACGGTCAGCGCCGATGCGGTCATGGCGGCCACGCCCTCATCGGTGAGGGAACTGACGCCGGAACGGATGTCATAAGCCGCGCGCACAAAGGCCTCAGTGGTCAGTCCCACATAAGTGTTTTGCAGCCGCCGCCCTTCACGGACCACGGCCTGAATGTCCTTCATGCCCAGGGCGCGCAGGTCACCCGACGCGCGCTGGATCTCTTTTGAACTCTGGGTGAAATCGCTGATGATCTTATTGGTGGCGATCTTGAGGCCAGTGGCCGCAAGGCCCGCACCGCCCAGCTTGAGCGAAAGCGACATACTCTTGCGCATGCGGTCGGTCGAGTCCTTGATTTTGCCCTCCGCATCTTTCAGCGGCTTGGCAAGGTCTGCCGCCATCTTCACAAATACGGATACGTCAAGGCCTCGGGTCATGTGCGGCTCACTGGTTCATTTTATTGAGATTTCAGAAGCTCTTGGGCAAGCTCCACATCGTCCAGGAAGTCGATGGCGTCCATTGCATCCATTTCGCTGGGCTGCCAATGGAACGCCCTCGACATGAGCAGGCGCGCGGCACGGATGCCGCGCCCGTTAGGGTCACCTACTCGGGCGACAACTTTCCCAGGACTTCATGCGCCCACTCCTGCATGGGTGCGTAATCCTCAGGGTCAAGTTCGTCGATCAGGGCAATCGGCTTACCAGCCAGATCAGCCACGGTCTGCGCGGCTGCCGCCACCACATCCCCTTTGGCCGACGACAGCTTTTTCACATCGGCCATTTTGGGACGGCGCAACGTGATTTCGCTGATGTCCTCGCCCTTGTAGGTGATCGGGTATTGCAGAACGAAGTTCTTGTTCCGGTCAATTACAGTGCTCATGTGCCTGTTTCCTTTTGAATATCGGGCTTAGTTGCGGCCCATTGCGGCGTTGAGATCGGCCAGGAGATCGACGCCCCCGACGGTGAGTTTGGCGGGCGGCCCCCGGTGCACCTCGAATTCCTGCACCCCGTCGCGCAGGATCTCGCAGTAAACGATGTCGCCCTTGGCCTTGGTTTTGCTCTGATCGCCGGGCTTGAAGCCGCCGAAATCCGGCCCGCCAAAGCTAACCTCATACTTGTGCACCCAGGAATGCAGGGTGCCGTCGCTGTCCGAGGTGGCGCATTTGGCGGTGAACAGCCGGGTTTCGCCGGGCCGCACATCCACGTAGCGCAGGAACTGCGGCGTCTTGTTCAGCATTTCGAACTCGATCTCCGGCTCCTCGAACCGGAAGTTCTTGACGCGCGCGGACCAGAGCATGTTGGAGCCAAGCAGCTCATGCACCTTGGGCATGAACTTGGGCGGCGTCAGGGTTTCGCAGACGCCGATAAAGCTGTCATCCTCCGAATAGAGGTCTACATCGATAAAGATTTCAGGGATCATGTGTGTGTCTCCTCAGATCAGGATCAGACCGGCAGGATGTTGGCCAGGTAACCGTTGTTGATGTGGGCGGTGAAGGTGATGCGCTCGGCCTCGCCGTACTCGACAAAATCGTAGTCGAAGTAAGCCGCGCCGCTTTCCATCACTTCTGGCGTGTTGAGATCAGGATTGACCCAGCAGCGCCCGCCCGCGATGTGCTCCAGCGCGGTCTCATGGCGGAGCCATTTGTTCATGCTGTCCGCAACGCTCTCGTAGTAGCGGCGGGTCATATTCCGATCTACCGCCCACTGCATCTGATCAAGAATGGTGCGGGCCAGAACGTTCATCACGCGGGCACGCTTGAAGAACACGAACTTGGGGTCACTGCCCAAACCGCGCCCGCCCAACAGCTTGTAGCCGCCCTTAGGATGGCGCACGACAGTGGCAACATGGTTCTGGTTCAGCAGCTCGGCCCGGCTGGTGCCGTCGCCGCCCCGGTAGTCGATGTCTTTGGCAGGCCCCAGGATGCCATACATCGTGCGGCTTGATGCGCTTTCCCACCAAGGTGTGGCTGCAATGATGCCGGCCACGCGGGCAGAACAGGGTTCAACCACCTCCTGGTCGGTATCTTTGTCCCACACCGACACATGCGGGTCGATCAGCAGGCCGTGCGGCTCATCAAAGTTGCCGCGATAAGTGATTGCGTCTTCGATCTTTCCGTTCGGCCCATCCAGCGCAAAGACAGCGGCCAGTTTCTTGGAAACAGAGGCCATCTCGGTTGCCACCGCCTGATGCTGGGACACGCCAGGCGCAATGAAGATCGACGGATCAATGCCAAAGCGCTGTTTGACATCAAAGGCGGCCTGCAACCCATGGCGCTTTTCGGTGTCCACATCAACGCCGCCAATGGTGTTGGAGATCGTCTCAGCCTCATCTGCCCCTTCAGGCAGGCGGTGCAGGAAGACACGGGCGTCCACCTGGTCAAAAATCCCGTCAATGAACTTGGGCGCACCATCGCCAGTGCCAAGCCCGGCGATCAGCGCGGTATCGTTACCCCCAGAAATCAGGGTGGTTTCGCCGATGGGAAACTTGGCGGCATCCGCGTTGGCGGCTTCGCAGGCGATGAAAATACTCTCATCTGACTGGGTGACGATCGGGCGGGTGCCGGTATCGTCAAAGACGTGCTTTAGCCCGTGGAAATAGCCTTCAGGCATGATTAGGAACCTCCGTTGATGAGTGCTGCGGCCTCGGCAAAGGCCGCCTCGGCCTGGGCTTTTGCGGTGCCCAGGGCGGTGTTGACTTGGGTTTCGATGTCCGCAGCCCCATCCGGGACGGCGGCGATAGCGGCTTTGGTTTCCGCTTCCAGCGCCCCGATCAGGAGCGCAATCCGGCGGTAGGCGGCGGCCTTGGCGGTGATCTCGGCCAGGAGTGCGGCGCGGTCTAAGCCGCGTGCCGCCGCCTCGCGATCAAGCAAGGCGAGTTCGGCAGGATCAGCGCTGGCCGGATCGGCTGCGATCTGGCCCTTGAACAGCCATTCCATAAGCTTGCCCGGTGAAGCACTGGCCACCTCGGCGCGCCAGCCATTGGCCAACCGGGTGATTTCACCCTCTGCGGCTGCTTTTGCCGCCGCGCCGATTGCCGCCTGAGGCACGTCAGCGCGGATCAAATCTGCCGCCTCCCAGTTGGCGTAGACCTTCCCATTGTGGGTCACAGTCAACATGTTCTTGTCTCCTTACAGGCTGCTAAGGTTTGTGGCGGCCAACTGGCGAACTGTCAGAGGGTCGGTATCGGCTGCGACCCCCTGCACCCAGCGACCGGCCATCTCACTTGGGTAGGTGCTGTTCTGGACCATCAGGGACATCAGATTTGACAGGGTCAAAAAGGTCTGATTGCTGACTGCGGGCAGCTCAAATTCACAGGATTGCAGCAGAACAGAGGTTACGCCGTGC
>NZ_JAKFZM010000032.1:0-47783 GCF_021654205.1 Leisingera sp. MMG026
AGAAAGGAGCGCGCATTTCGCTGCGCGCTCCTGAGTATGGCTTTCAGCTCCATCGTGTTTTTATCAGTGATAGTCGGAGCGAACGTGTATAGCGTCGTAGTTGAAACAAGCACCCACCCGACCTGTGAAACAACTTGCTGGCTTTATCCTTTTTGGGTCTGATTGGAGCGCCTGCCCACAAACTTGTGACGTGACACTTGCCCCCCCTTGGCTAGGCTCAGCCAAATGATCCGAAGCGCTCTTTCCTTCTCTGCCGTCCTCCTATGGGCCTCCGCCGCTGCCGCCATGGGGCCGTCGAAACCCTCTGACTGCCATGGCGGGACGCCTTGCCAGCTCGGGGACCGCTCTTATCACGTGATGGAGCCGGAGGGCTGGGACGGGGTCTCACCCCTACCGGTGCTGCTGCATTTCCACGGCTGGGCGCGGACCGGGGTCAATGCGCAGCGCAGCGGCCGGATCGGCGCCTCAACCAAACGGCGCGGTGTGCTGCTGGTGACGCCGAACGGGCGGCGCAAGACCTGGGACTTCTGGTCGCCAAAGACCGGGGATGTCGGTTTCACAAACGAAGTGCTGCGGGACGTGGCCAAGCGCTATCCTGTTGATGCGGGGCGTATCTATGTCTCGGGTTATTCCTATGGTTCGGCGATGGCCTGGCGGTATGTTTGCGAGAGCGGCAATCATGTGGCCGCTTTGCTGGGAATTGCCGGGGCGTTTCCACCGGGGGAGACCTGCCCCGAGGCTCCGCGCGAGGTGCGCCATGTACACGGGGTAAGCGATACTGTGATGCCCTTTCCCGACGACGGTCCCGGCGGGCAGGCGGTGCCCATGGGGCTGTGGCGCGCCAGGCTGGACTGCGGCGCAGGGCAGGTGGCGGGCGACTGGCAGGTGGTGGATTTCCTGAAACTCAGCCGCACCGAATGGCGGAACTGTGCGGAGGGCCGGGTGGTGCTGGACATTCATCCGGGCGGTCATTTCATCCCGCATGGCTGGATCGGGCGGCAATTGGACGAGCTTTTGAACCTCACTCCCAGCTATCCTTGAGGGCAGGGGCGCAGAACCCTTGAACCTTGGCGCATTCTTTGTCATTGCCTCTGGCAAACTGCATGTCTGCCAAGGGGTCCCCGACCGATGAAATTCACGCTTTCCTGGCTGAAAGACCACCTCGACACCGATGCTTCGGTGGAAGAGATCACCGAGACTCTGACCGATCTGGGTCTTGAGGTTGAAGGGGTCGTCAATCCAGCCGACGCGCTGAAGGACTTTAAACTTGGCTATGTGACACATGCCGAAAAGCACCCGGATGCCGACAAACTGCGGGTCTGCAAGGTGGATACCGACGAGGGCGAACTGCAGATCATCTGCGGCGCGCCGAACGCCCGCGAGGGCATCACCGTGGTGGTCTGCAAGCCGGGCATGTATATTCCGGGGCTGGATATCACCATCGGCGTCGGCAAGATCCGCGGTGTGGAAAGCTATGGCATGATGGCGTCCGAGCGCGAGCTGGAGCTGTCGGAAGAGCATGACGGCATCATCGAGCTGCCCTCGGGCAAGGTCGGCGACCGGTTCATCGACTGGCTGGCGGAAAACGATCCGGCCAAGGTCGATCCGGTGATCGAGATCGCGATTACCCCGAACCGGCCCGATGCGCTGGGCGTCTACGGCATTGCCCGCGACCTTGCAGCGCGGGGTCTTGGCACCCTTAAAACCCGCGCGTTTGAGGCGATCCCGGGCGATTTCGCAAGCCCGATCAAAGTGACCATCGACGAAGACACGCTGGACGGCTGCCCGCTGTTTGCCGGCCGCCTGATCAAGGGTGTGAAAAACGGTCCCAGCCCGCAATGGCTGCAGGACCGGCTGACAGCGATTGGCCTGCGCCCGATTTCGGCGCTGGTGGATGTGACCAACTTCTTCACCTTCGACCAGAACCGCCCGCTGCATGTGTTCGATGCGGCCAAAGTATCTGGTGACTTGCGCGTCCACCGCGCGGCAGGCGGCGAGACGTTGAAGGCGCTGGACGAGAAGGAATATACCTTCGGCGCAGGCCAGATGGTGATCTCGGATGCGAACGGCCCCGAAAGCATCGGCGGCATCATGGGCGGCGAAGAGACTGGCTGCACTGAGGAAACCGTGGATGTGTTCCTGGAAAGCGCGTTCTGGGACCATGTGCAGATCGCGATGGCGGGCCGGGCGCTCAAGATCAACTCCGACGCGCGCTACCGCTTTGAGCGCGGCGTGGACCCGGAGTACACTATCGAGGGCCTGCACCGCGCGACGCAGATGATCCTGGATATCTGCGGCGGTGAGCCGTCGGAGGTGGTGATCGCCGGCGACGTGCCGGATCATGCGCGCGCCTACAAACTGGATTCCGGCCGGGTGCAGTCGCTGGTGGGGATGGAAATCCCGGAAAGCGATCAGCGCCAGACCCTGACCCGCCTGGGCTTCCGCCTGGAGGGCAACATGGCGCATGTGCCCAGCTGGCGCCCGGATGTGCAGGGCGAGGCCGACTTGGTGGAAGAGGTGGCGCGGATTGCCTCGCTGACCAAGCTGCAGGGCAAGCCGCTGCCGCGGCTGAGCGACGGTATCCCGAAGCCGGTGATGACACCGCAGCAGCGCCGCCAGCAGATGGCGCGCCGCACCTGCGCCAGCCTCGGCTATAACGAGGTGGTGAGCTACACCTTCATCGACAAACCCTCGGCTGCGCTGTTCGGCGGCGGCGGTGATGCGACCATGCTGGCGAACCCGATCTCAACCGAGATGTCGCACATGCGCCCGGCGCTGCTGCCGGGCCTGCTGCAGGCTGCGGCCCGCAATCAGGCGCGCGGTTACATGGATCTGGCCTTGTTTGAGGCTGGTCCCGCCTTCCACGGCGGTGAGCCGGGTGAGCAGCACAACCTGATTTCGGGCCTGCTGGTGGGCCGCACAGGTCCGAAGGATGTGCATGGCGCTTCGCGCGCTGTTGACCTCTATGATGCCAAGGCTGACGTTGAGGCGGTTCTGGCAGCCATCGGCGCGCCGGCCAAGGTGCAGATCCTGCGCGGGGCGCAGTCCTGGTGGCATCCGGGCCGCCATGGCCGCATCTGCCTGGGTCCGAAGAAGACGCTTGGCGTGTTTGGCGAACTGCATCCCAAGGTGCTGAAGGAGATGGGGATCAAGGGCGCGGCTGTTGCCTTTACTATCTGGCCGGATGAGATTCCGATGCCGCGTAAATCCGGTGCCAGCCGCCCGGCGCTGGATATCAGCGACCTGCAAGCGGTGGAGCGGGACTTTGCCTTTGTTGTTGATGCTGAGGTTGAGGCGCTGACCCTGGTCAATGCGGCAGCCGGGGCTGATAAGGCGCTGATTTCAGATGTGCGCGTTTTTGACGAATTCATCGGCGGTTCCTTGGGTGAGGGCAAGAAGTCGCTGGCCATCACCGTGCGGCTGCAGCCCAGCGACAAGACGCTGCAGGAAAAGGATATTGAGGCGGTGAGCGGTAAAATCATCGCCAAAGTGACCAAGGCCACCGGCGGCACCCTGCGGGGCTAAGGCTGGACCAAGACTTTTGAAGAAAAGTCTTGGCAAAAGTTTTCTGTAAAACTTTTGGCAGCGCTCCCGTTGGGGCGCTGGCCTTTCTATGCGTCACCTCGCGGAGAAGAACTCCGCCAGCAGGTCGAACACCAGCCGGATCCGGCGGCTGGTGTGCAGCTCGCGGTGAGTGGTGAGCCAGACCGGGAAAACAATCGGTTCCATGCCAGGCAGAAGCCGCTCCACCTCCGGCGCGGCGGCTGCGACGCTGTCCATCATCGGACAGATGCCGAACCCCTGTTTCACCAGCTCCCACGTGGCCAGCCCGCTGGTGGACTTGATACGGAAATTGTCAGGCGTCAGGGGAATACCCAGCGGCGCCATGAACGCGATCGAGCGTTCCACATCGGCGAAACCCACGAAATCATGATCCGCCAGCTCTGCCGCTGATGCAGGGCGGCCGCGCCGTTCCAGATAGCTGGCGGCGGCATAGAAGTGGGCAGTGGCTTCCTGCACCAGACGGGCGATCAGCTCGGGCTGTTCGGGGCGGACGTGGCGGATGGCGATATCAGCTTCGCGCCGCATCAGGTCGCGGATATCATTGGCGGCCACCACGTCGATGGTGAGCCGGGGCGCGCGCTGGCGCAGCTGGTGCAGCACCGGCGGCAGCACATGGGCGGACATCACATCCGAGGCGGTGATCCGCACCGTGCCGTCGATGGATTGCGCCTGGCCGGTGGCGGCCAGACACAAGCCGTCGGCTGCCGCTCCCATCTTGCGGCTGTGGGAGAGCAGCTCATGCCCCGCCTCGGTCAGGGACAGGGTGCGGCCTAGGCGTTCGAACAGCAGCACGCCCAGCTCGCCTTCAAGGGCTGCAACCTGGCGCGACAACGTAGGCTGGGTGAGGCCGAGCCGACGCGCCGCTGCTGAAAGCGAGCCGGTTTCAGCGGTGGCGAGAAAGGCGCGAATGTGGTTCCAGTCGGGGCTGTTCATGCAAATATGTATAACGAACTTGCGAATTTCGGCAATTTATCTGTGGTTCCTGCATGGGTAGGGTTCCGGCAACCAAGGAGATCCGCGATGACAGCCGACGCCCGATTTTGGAACAAGGTCGCCCCGAAATACGCCAAATCGGCGATCCGCGACGAAGATGCTTACCGCTATGCGCTGGAACGGACCCGGTCTTATTTGAAACCGGAGGACAGCGTGCTTGAACTGGGCTGCGGCACCGGTTCCACCGCGATTGAGCTGGCACGCAGCGTGTCGAAAATCACTGCAACCGATCTGTCGGAAGCAATGCTGGAGGTGGGCCGCGAGCGGGCGTGGGACGCTGGCGCCAGCAATGTGGAGTTCCAATGCAGCAGCGCTGGCGAGGCGCCGGAGGGCCCGTTTGATGCGGTTCTGGCGCATAACCTGCTGCATCTGCTGCCGGATCTGGAGGCTGTTCTGAATGGTGTAGCGGCGCGGCTGGCGCCCGGCGGGCTGTTCATCTCCAAAACACCTTGTCTGGGAGAGATGCGGGGCAGTTGGAAGTACCGGATGTTTCAGGTGGCAATTCCGCTGATGCGGCTTGTGGGATATGCGCCCAGTTATGTGGATTTCATCGACATCCGCACCTTGGAGGCGGCGGTGCAGCGGGCCGGGTTCGACATCATTGAGACCGGCAACTACCCGGCGGACACGCCAGGCCGCTATTTGGTGGCGCGGCGGCGCTGAACCTTTGCCTTTCGCCTGCCTGCCCTAGGTTACAAGGCGGAGGCTTTGATGTTCGAGGACCGGATTTCCGCCGGGCTTCAGCTGGCTAGGCATTTGGTTGAACTGCCGGTGAAGGACCCCGTGGTGCTGGCGCTGCCGCGGGGCGGGGCGCTTGTTGCGCTGCCCATTGCGCAGGCCTTGCAGGCGCCGATGGACCTGCTTTTGGTGCGCAAAATCGGCATGCCGTCCAATCCGGAGCTGGCGGCCGGCGCGCTGGCGGAGGGCAGCAATCCCATTTTTAATAACGCATTGCTGCAGATTGCGGGCCTGAGGCCCGAGGATTTTGCAGCCCAGGTTGGCCAGGCGCGGGAGGAGAATGCCGCCCGCCGCGCCCGGTATCTGCGCGGGCGGGCGCCGGTTGAGCTGGCCGGGCGCACGGCGATTGTGGTGGATGACGGCATTGCCACCGGCGCGACCTTCATGGCGGCACATATCTGGCTTAAGGAACGCGGACCGGCCAGTGTTATCCTTGCCGTCCCTGTGGCGCCGCCGGAAGCGGTGGACGAATTGCGCCCGCTGGTGGATACTGTGATCTGCTTGCTGTGTCCGGAGGAATTTCGGGCTGTCGGCGGGCACTACAGGGATTTTACGCAAACCAGCGACGCAGAGGTCATGGCTGCTTTGGCTGCGGCCCCGCAGGCTGGCGCAGGAAAGGACAGAACGTGGCATTGAAGGTTTATCTCTCGGGCGAGATTCACACCGACTGGCGGGAGCAGATCATAGCAGGCGCAAAAGGGCTGGAGGTCAGTTTCAGCGCGCCAGTCACAGATCACGGTGCCAGCGATGATTGCGGCGTGGCGGTTCTGGGTGCCGAGGACAATAAATACTGGCATGACCACAAGGGTGCGATGGTCAACGCGATCCGCACCCGCAAGGGGATTGCCGATGCCGATGTGGTGGTTGTGCGCTTTGGCGATAAATACAAACAGTGGAATGCGGCCTTTGATGCGGGCTATGCCGCCGCCCTTGGCAAATCGATCATTGTCCTTAGCCCGCCGGAGCATCAGCACGCGTTGAAAGAGGTCCACGCAGCAGCGCTGGCAGTGGCGGAAGAGCCGCGCCAGGTCGTTGAAATCCTCGCTTATGTGCTGACGGGCAAACTGCCTGCATGACACCCCCGGTGCTGGAGACGGACCGGCTGATCCTGCGCCCGCACCGGGTACAGGATTTTGCTGATGTGGCCGCCCTGTGGGCAAACCCTGAGACTGTGCGTTTTATTCAGCCGGCCGTTGAGACGCCGGAGGGCGCCTGGGCCAAGCTGATGTTCCATCACGGCCACTGGCAGGCGATGGGGTTCGGAGTCTGGGTGATCACCGGGCGCAGCAGCGGCCGGTATCTAGGCGAGACCGGTTTTTTCGTCACACCGCGCCAATGCGACCCGCTTTTGGGGGATGCGGTTGAGGCAAGCTGGGTGCTGGCACCGGAAGCTCAGGGGCAGGGGATTGCGGCAGAGGCGGTGCTGCGGACCCATGCCTGGGCGGACACCGCAGGTCTTTGGCCGGAAACGGTTTGCCTGCTGGACCCGGAGAACACGGCGTCACAAAAACTGGCCGCAAAGACCGGCTATGAATTTCGCCAGGAGGTCCAGTACCGCGGCGGCACGTCGCTGGTGATGGCGCGCAAGACCGGGCAGCCTGGCACGGCAGCGTAAGGCTCCCGCCCCTGAAAGCGCTTCCAAAGGAAGCGCATTGCAGCGTTGGGCACGGCACCGCGCGATGCGCGGTGCAGGCCCTGTGCCGCCGGTGCCAGTTTCCATTGCAGAATCCGGTGTAACTTTGCTGGGATTTTTTACGCCGATTTTGCGATTTGCCGCGCCCTTCAACGGTTCCTTAACGCTGGACGGCCAAATTGGCCTCTTAACGCACGACGACTTTACGTAAAGCACCGCGCGCTGATTGGGTGCGGTGCTTAGGAAGACAGCATGACGAACCGCCGCAGACCTGTTTTGCAAATCACCCCGCTGATCGAGGACGCGGGCCTGTTCAAGCGCGAGGTGCGGGATGTCCCGTTGGAGCTGGTGCCGGTGTTTAACCGGAACAACCGCGGTGATCTGGTGGTGAAGGGGATTGTTCAGCCGGATGCGGAGATCGAGGTGGTCTTTGCCGGGCGCCGGATGCGTGAGGCAGCCGGTCTGGTGACGCAAATGAAGAAGCTGCGGGTGCAGGGGGTGCGTACGGCGATACATGGCCACGAGGCGATGAACAGTATCCGGCGGCTGCGGCTGCCGGTCCAGGTGCGCGGCACCTGGCGGCTGCGTTTTGATCGCGATGCGTCCGGCTGGGAGGTCAAGAGCTATCAGCTGCTGGCCGCGCAATGGGTCTTTGCCGATGCGGATGGGTATACTGTTCTGTGCGGCTGGCCGCCCGCCGAGCCGGACGACAGATTGCAAGACCGCGCCCGCGCCGCGCGGGCCCAGCTGGCCGCGGCACGGGCCGCACAGGCAGCGCGGACAGGCTAGGACCCCGGCCACCCACCCGGGCTGCAGCGCACAAACGCCCCGCCAAAGGCGGGGCGCCAGACCCAACGGGATGAGGCCCGTCAGGGTCGAAGACGGGCGGGAGCGCCTCAGCCCTCCTTCTTGATTTCCACAGAATGCGGATAAGGAATAGAAATGCCCTTGGCGTCGAAAGCCTCTTTCACACCCTGCGTCAGGGCAAACTTCACTTCCCAGTAATCCGCCGCTTCACACCATACACGGGCTGTCAGATCGACGGAACTGTCCCCCAGATTGGTCACCCGCACCCAAGGTTCTGGATCTTGCATCACCCGCGCGTCGGCGGCGGCCTGTTCGAGGATGATCGCCTTGGCAGCATCAGCGCTGTCGCCGTAGTCGATGCCGAACACCATGTCGACGCGGCGGGTGTCGTGATGAGAGAAATTGGTGATGATCGCGCCCCAGGCCTGGCCGTTTGGTACGATGATTTGCACATTGTCCGGCGTGGCCAGTTCAGTGATGAACAGATTCAGATCCTTCACTGTGCCGGAGGTGCCGCCGATATCGACAAACTGGCCGATTTTGTAGGGGCGGAACAGGATCAGCATGAATCCGGCTGCAAGATCGCTGAGCGTGCCCTGCAGCGCCAGGCCGATCGCCAGGGTCGCCGCACCCAGCATGGCGACAAGGCTGGTGGCCTCGATGCCGAAGATGCCAAGCACCGCGACCAGCACTACCAGCAGCAGCACCCAACGCACTACGCTGGCCGCGAAATTCCCCAATGTCGGGTCGATCTGCGGGGTCTTGTTGATGCGGCGGCGCACCGCGCCGCTGATCCAGCCGGCAGCGATCCAGCCGAGAATCAGCACCACCAGCGCTTTGGCGCCATTTACCATCAGGGGCCAATAGGCCCCCGCCTGTTCAATCATCTGTTCCATGTCCGCAGTCCCAACCGGTTTCCCTAAATGTGCCCGAATGTCGTGGAAGAGGCGTGCTGAGGCAATAGGGAGCAGCGGGGAAAGATCGGGCGGCAAAGGCTCAACCTTTGGGGGAGGCAGCCCGCGTGCCGCAGGATGGTGCGGACGCGCGCCTGAGAACAATCAGCCGGCACAGAGGAGGAGCGGGGGTCAGCGCCCCCGCCTCGCCCTGGATTCAGAAAACAAACAAATCAGCAGTCACATCGTCCGCGTCAAAGTTGCGAAGGGTGATAGAAACATCTGCAAACCTGATATCGGCGCCTTTGCCGGTGTCGCTGATCTCCAGATCGGAGAATTTGGATGCACCGCGGTAAATCCTGATCAGGTCTTCGCTTGCGTCAAAGTTGCGGATCGTATCGTGGCCGTCGCCCCTCTTGAAGATAAACAGGTCGGCGCCGTCGCCGCCATCGAGCCTGTCGTTGCCTTTGTTGCCGCGCAAGACATCCTTGCCGTTGCCGCCAACAAGGATGTCGTTACCCCCGCCGCCGAGCAGTTTGTCATTTCCGGCACCACCCAGCAGTTTGTCACGTCCATTGCCGCCCAGAAGTTCGTCATTTCCGCCGCCGCCATCAAGGGTATCTCTGCCATTCTGTCCCTTGAGAACATCCTTACCGCTGCCGCCGGAAATGGAATCGGCACCGGTCCCGCCTGCGACAGAATCTGCGCCATGCCCGGCTCTGATGGTCTCGCTTCCGGACATCTTGAAAAAGGCGCCGGGCCGGATGTCATCGTCTTCGCGCGAACCTTTGATGGTCCAGTCTTTTCCGTTCACAAAGGACTGGAACCTTTCAAGGTCGAACTTCCCTGTTGCGGTAGTGGCCGTGCGGCTGGTCAGGTCAAATAGGCCTTCAGCGCTGACATCGACGTCGTCCAGCACCAGTTTTTCAATGGTGTGGAAAGACGGGGTCAAGGAAATCTCGGCATAGCGGAATTTGGTGATGTCGCCGGTGATAAAATAGCTGCCTGAGCCAGGAACCCGCAAATCATAGCCGTTTAGGCTCACGGTTTCGGGGTAGTTGGAAATCAGCAAGAATGTTCCGGTGTCGTATTTATTGGTCAGCCGTGCCCCGTTGAAGGTTTGAATAAGCCCGGTCATCTGGGTCGTCAGGGAACCTGTCACGGTCATAGTCGGCATGGATTTAACCTTTGAAAAGTTTCGCCAGTTTTTGGCTGAAGACGGATTTGAGAAGGGCCTACACCACTGGTTGCGGAGGGTTCAAGCCGCGACCGTGCCGCATGTCCGAGGTTTACGCACAGTCATTAACTGAGCGCCGCATGATAGGGGATGCCGCCTTGGTAATGGAAAAGCCCCGCCAAACCGGCGGGGCTTTCCTCAAATCGGTGTTCTGGAAACGCTTCGCTTACTGCTTCAGCGCCAGTTTCGGTGACAGCACATCCATGCCCAGAGCTTCGCCAACCGCGTAATAGGTCAGCTGGCCTGCGTGCACGTTCAGGCCGTTCAGCAGGTGCGGGTCGTCCTCGCAGGCCTTGCGCCAGCCTTTGTTGGCCAGGTTCAGCAGGAAGGGCAGGGTCGCGTTGCCCAGTGCCTGGGTCGAGGTGCGCGCCACGGCGCCCGGCATGTTGGCCACGCAGTAGTGCATGATGCCGTCGACCTCATAGATCGGGTCGGCGTGGGTGGTCGCCTTGGAGGTCTCAAAGCAGCCGCCCTGGTCGATGGCGACGTCCACCAGCACCGCACCCGGCTTCATTTCGCCAAGCTGGGCACGGGACACCAGTTTCGGCGCCGCAGCACCGGGGATCAGCACCGCACCGATCACCATGTCGGCTTCACGCACCAGCTCAGCCGTTGCACCGGCGGTGGAGTACTGGTTCTTGAAGGTGCGGCCAAAGACGTCGTCCAGATACTTCAGGCGGGTCAGCGAACGGTCCAGAATGGTGACATCCGCGCCCATGCCGGCTGCGATCTTGGCCGCGTGGGTGCCGACGACGCCGCCGCCGATCACCACAACCTTGGCCGGGGCCACGCCGGGCACGCCGCCCATCAGCACACCGCGGCCGCCGTTGGCCTTTTGCAGGGTGTAGGCGCCCACTTGCGGTGCCAGACGGCCGGCCACTTCGGACATCGGCGCCAGCAGCGGCAGGCCGCCGCGGTCGTCGGTCACGGTTTCATAGGCAATCGCGGTGCAACCGGATTCCAGCAGGTCGTGGGTCTGCTCCGGATCGGGGGCCAGGTGCAGGTAGGTGAACAGCAGCTGGCCTTCGCGCAGCATCTTGCGCTCAACCGCCTGGGGTTCCTTCACCTTGACGATCATGTCGGCGGTTGCAAAGATTTCCTCGGCTGTGTCCAGGATCACGGCACCGGCGGACACATAGTCCTCGTCGGTGAAGCCGGCGCCCAGGCCGGCGCCTTTCTGGATCACAACGCCGTGGCCGTGGAACACCGCTTCGCGGGCAGCATCCGGGGTCATGCCAACACGGAATTCCTGGGGTTTAATCTCGGTGGGGCAGCCGATTTTCATGTGAGTATCTCCTCAAAACTCTGTGCGGGCATTTTGCCGCAGCGCTGGCAAAATGTGCTTCTTTTTTGGGCGGAAGAAAAACATACCTTTCGAAGATTCTTCGCGTATAATGGTGTTGAACAGCAAGGATCTTCGCGAAATGTCGCTGGACGAAACAGATCGTCGCATTCTCTCGGTGCTGCAAAAGCAGGGCCGCATCTCCAACGCCGACCTATCGGAGCGGGTGAACCTGTCGGCCTCGGCCTGCCACCGGCGGGTGCAGCGGCTGGAGGCTGACGGATACATCCGTGATTATGTTGCGCTGCTGGACGCGCGCAAGATGAACGTGCCGACCACGGTGTTTGTCGAGATCACCCTGTCCGGCCAAGCGGATGAGGTGCTGGACGCGTTTGAAAAAGCGGTGTCGCGGATACCGGATGTGCTGGAATGCCACCTGATGGCAGGCACCGCGGATTATATCCTTAAGGTGGTGGCGGAAAACACCGAGGACTTCGCCCGCATCCACCGCCAGCATCTGGCGCGGCTGCCGGGGGTGGCGCAGATGCAGTCGAGTTTTGCGCTGCGCACGGTGTTCAAGACCACGGCGCTGCCGGTTTGATGCGGCTTTGATGCTGATGGCCGGGTCCGGGGCTTTTGCGCTTGAACCCCGGTGTAAATTCCGGTTGCCTTGGGGGAAGGCGCAGCCGGGGCCGCATGTTTGCCGCCCGAGCCGCCCGTGCGGCGGTGACTGCTTTCTGCTGCCGCCCCGGCCGCGTGACATCAAACAGTCGCATGCCGCCCGTAAAAGGCGGCGTTTGCACGACCTGACAAGGAAGGAACCCTGCCCGTGACCCGCGAATTTGAAACCGCATCCCTTGATTGGCTGGAAGCGGAACTGCAGGACACGCTGGACGAGGATATCGAGATTGAATTCTCGGAGCCGATGCTGAGCCAGGAGATCCGCAAGATCTACCGCGAGCAGCACCCGGAAATGCTCGACCGGCAGATCTATTTCCGCAACCTGTTGCGGCTGCAGGCAGAGCTGATCAAGGTCCAGGACTGGGTGCAGAACTCTGGCGCCAAGGTCTGTATCCTGTTTGAAGGCCGCGATGCGGCGGGCAAGGGCGGGGTGATCAAGCGGATCACCCAGCGGCTGGACCCGCGGGTGGCGCGGGTGGTGGCGCTGCCGGCACCGAACCGCCGCGAGCAAAGCCAATGGTATTTTCAGCGCTATGTGCCGCATCTGCCGGCGGGGGGCGAGATCGTTCTGTTCGACCGCTCCTGGTACAACCGGGCCGGTGTCGAGCGGGTGATGGGCTTTGCCAGCGACGACCAGGTCGACCAGTTTTTCCAGGACGTTCCGGAATTTGAACGGATGCTGGTGCGCTCGGGCATTATTCTGCTGAAATACTGGTTCTCGATCACGGACGAGGAACAGCAGCTGCGGTTCATGATGCGCATTCACGATCCGATGAAGCAGTGGAAACTGTCGCCGATGGATCTGGAAAGCCGGATCCGCTGGGAAAAGTACACCAAGGCGAAGGAACAGATGTTCAAGCGCACTAACATCCCAGAGGCGCCTTGGTATATTGTTGAAGGCAATGACAAAAAGCGTGAACGGCTGAATTGCATCGAACACTTGCTGACCAAGATCCCCTATGCCGAGGTGCAGCACGAAAAGGTGGATCTGCCAGACCGCAAGTACAATCCCGACTACGAGCGCCAGGTGCTGCCGGATGAATTGTACGTGCCCAAGATCTATTGAGGCTTGCAGGGGGCCTGGCTGTCGGCGTTGAAATTGCGAAAGGGCGCGCCAAGGCACGCCCTTTGCATGGTTGCCCGGCGAGGGTCAGAACAGGAAGTCGCTGGCCTGAAGCTCCTGCTCTGTGATGCCGCTGAGCAGCAGGCTGTCGCCATCGCTGTCGCTGATCAGCAGGCCGGCATTGGTCTGGCTGGTGTGATTGTTCATCAGGTCGCTGAAGCCGGTGATGCCTGTCGCCGCGCCCAGGTCAATGCGCTCGCCGCTGGCATCCGGGTTGAAATCACTCACGGTGTCATCGCCGCCGCTGAAGATGAAGAGGTCGCCGCCGCCCTTGCCGACCAGCTTGTCGTTGCCGCTGCCGCCGTCCAGGGTGTCTTTGCCGCGGCCGCCGAACAGTTTGTCATTGCCGCTGCCGCCGTTCAGTTCATCCGCGCCGTTGTTGCCGCGCAGCGTGTCATTGCCTGAGCCGCCGTTCAACTCGTCGCCGCCGGCCTTGCCGTGCAGTTTATCCCGGCCTTCGCTGCCGTCGAGACGGTCCTGGCCGCTGCTGCCGGTCAGCGTGTCATTGCCGCCGAGACCGTCCAGGCTGCCTGCGCTGCCAAGGGTCAGGGCATCGTTGCCGGAGGTGGCACCGGTGCCGGTATTGCCGCCGGAGCCTCCGCCATTACCGCCTCCGGATCCGGAATCCAGCTGCAGGTCCGCGCTGGTGCGGGCGAAGTTCTGGGTGACCATCACCGCATCCCAGCCGTTGAAATTGCCCTGCTCGATGCCGATGCCGATCACCTCGACATTGGCGTTGAGGATGTTGGCGCGGTGGCCGGGGCTGTTCATCAGCGATTCGTGCAGGTTGACGACATCATCAGCCAGCCCGGCGGCGCCGCGTTCGCTTTGCCAGGCGATGTTCTCGGCCCAGGTCCAGCTGCCGGAGAACTGAAAGCCGGCATCTTTCATCCGGTCGCCGGCGCTGGAACCGCCAGAGCCGGTATGGGAGAAGACATCCTGCTGCAGCATCCATTCGCTGTGGTCTTCGGCCGAATCGTTCAGGCGCAGCTCCAGCTGGACCGGGTTGAGCCCGCGCGACGTGCGCTCGGCGTTGATCAGGTCGAGCATCTGGCGCTCGAGTTGGCTTGCCTGTGACATCTGTAACTGCTCCGTGAGTGTGCCGGCTGTGCGGCGGTGCTCCCTTCGGTTAACGGAAATTTAAGGCGCCGAAAGGGCCGGAAGGTGGAGCAGCAGAAATGCGGCGAAGCTCTGCCCGTCGCATGGGGGCGGATACGCGGATTTCTGCGCGCGCGGCGGCCGCGGGCAGCGCTGAGCAACTGCTGGCAGGGCATCGGCGCAATCCTGCTGCGGGGCAACGGGCCGGGCAGCGCAGGATTCGGGGGGCAGCTGCCGTAAGGAGACAGGTTTGTGCCGCAGAATCAGAAGAAGAAGGGGGGCCGGGCACCGTCGGGGGGAAGCTGTCGGTGCCCGGCAATACTGAAAACCCGGAGAGGCAATGTCTTGTTTGCAGGGACCAAGACAGGCGCCGGAGTCGTTTGGGGGGGGAGACGCGGCCTGCCCCGGGTTTCAATGAACCGGGTGTTCCAATCCCGGACGGCGGGGCAGTGTTTAGGGAAACGCATCAGATTTACCCTGCCGTATACTCTGTATAGCAGAGAAAATTAACGAAATACACCCTAAAGATGTAATTCGGGCAAAATTGCGGTATTTCTGTGTATCCACTTAAGAAACGGCAATTTCTTTAGGAGCGCAGAAATGACAAACCCCCGAGGCAGAGCCGCGGGGGTCGTCTGAACTTAAGTTCCGGCTGGTCGCAAGACCGGCCCAGTGCTGTCCAAAGCCGGACGGCCTGCCGCTTAGAGCAAACCTTCGCGCTGGAGCTTCTTACGTGCCAGTTTCCGGGCACGGCGGATCGCTTCAGCTTTCTCGCGCGCTTTTTTCTCGGACGGCTTCTCGAAATGTTGCTTGAGCTTCATTTCGCGGAATACGCCTTCACGCTGCAGCTTTTTCTTCAGGGCACGAAGCGCCTGATCGACATTGTTGTCGCGAACACTAACCTGCATGTGGTTTTCACCACCTTTCTAAGTTTGAGTTGCAAGGAAATTGCAGGAAGTGGCCGTATAGCAAAGGCCGGCTATTTTGTCTAGTAGGGTATCAGGACGCTGAAAGCGGGAGGGTGACATGACCGAAGACCAGGATCGCGCGCAGGACGATATCAAGGAAAAGCTGCTGGATGCGGCGTTGAATCATGTGCCGTTTGACGGCTGGTCCGAGGTGACATTCCGGGCCGCCTGCCAGGACGTGCAGGTGGCTGAAGTGCTGGCCCATGCGGTTTGCCCGCGCGGCGGGGTGGACCTGGCACTGGCCTATCACGCCCGCGGCGATTCGCGGATGCTGGCGCGGCTGGACGCCGAGGACCTGTCCGGCCTGCGGTTCCGCGACAAGGTGGCGGCGGCGGTACGGTTCCGGCTGGAAGCCGTGGATGACAAGGAAGCGGTGCGCCGCGGCACAACGCTGCTGACACTGCCGCAATATGCCGGCGACGGGATCAAGGCGATCTGGGGCACCTGCGATCTGATCTGGGAGACGCTGGGCGACGGCTCGGATGATCTGAACTGGTATACCAAGCGCGCATCGCTGGCCGGGATCTATTCCGCCACCGTGCTGTTTTGGCTGGGCGATGACAGTCTTGAGCATCAGGCAACCTGGGAATTCCTCGACCGCCGGATCGGCAATGTGATGGATTTTGAAAAGCTGAAGGCAGGGCTGCAGAAAAACCCGCTGCTGAAGCCGCTGCTGGTGGGGCCGAACTGGCTGGCCGAACAGATCAAGCCGCCAAAAGGGCGGGACGATCTGCCGGGGTCGATTAACCCGCGGCGGTAGGGCGGAGGCCAGAGGTGCCTGGGCTGTCACCGCTGCCACTCCCGGTAAAAAGCAAAGGCAGGCTTTCAGTACCCTGAAGCACATTACGCAAATGCGTGCCGCCCCATGCTGCCCTGGTGCAGAATGGATTCCCTGCGCCGGCAAATGTGCCTTGGCCGGGCGGCGATGACCAGCCGGAGCATTTCTCCTGTTAATCCAAAGTAAACCTCTGCCGCACTATGCAGAAGGCATTGCCGCAGCGCTGGTGCGAGCGCTGCTCAGCATGTGGGCAGCCAGTCTGCCGTTGATCGTCAAACGGGCTGCTTGAGTACATTGCGAGCGAAACCGGCAGTGTGCTGATGAAACTGGAATTTTCAGTTGAGGGGTATTCCAATGGGAAAAGTGAATGTCAAAATCGGCGGGTTCGGGCACAGCGACAAGTGGGATCCGCTTGAGACCTCGGGTCTGGGAGACTGCATCTGCATTGTGGCCTATGACAAGAACAAGCAAGTCGGCACGATGCACCATTTTGTGACGACATCCTGCCGGAGCGGTCCTCCCGAAGACATAACGATTGACGACAAACCGCTCAAGGCGGCGAAGGGGAAGCTGGACCAGGCCTTCAAGAAGGGACACCCGAAGGGGACCAAAATTACAGGATACCACGTCAAACTTGGCAAAGAATGGACTGCAAACAAGTACTTCAAGGGTGATCCGAACAAGGCACTGACGGCCGCGTGCAAGAGTGTCTTCAAAATTGCTCCGAAGCTCTCAGGTACCAAAGCGACATTTGATTGCAGCACCGGCAAGCTGACCTAAGCCCTGCCAGTCTACCGGTGGCGCTTTTCTTGGCGCCACCGGCGTTCCGCTTGATCCAGCGTGTGCCGGTACCCCGGGCTTTCGCACAGTTGCGCGGCACCTTCCAATGTCCTTGCTGGGTTTGCATTCCGTTCGGGCAAGAGTCTTCTCCCGGATCGTGCTGTCCGCAAAGCGCCCCAACTGCGGCGCCTTTGCTGTTTGCGCTCCCCCGGACGGGTGCTAGGCAAGGGGCAAGGATCAGGAGGACAAATTGCCATGACAGAGATGATGCGCGCGGTGGAGATCACCAAACCCGGCGGGCCGGAAGTGCTGCAGCCTTGCCAGCGCCCGGTGCCGCAGCCGGGCCACGGCGAGGTAGTGATCAAGGTGGCCTATGCCGGGGTAAACCGGCCCGATGCGCTGCAGCGCGCGGGCGCCTATGATCCGCCCAAGGGTGCCAGTGACCTGCCGGGGCTGGAAGCCTCGGGCGAGGTGACGGCTGTGGGTGCAGGTGTCAGCGGCATCCGCGCGGGCGATCTGGTCTGCGCGCTGCTGCCCGGTGGCGGCTATGCGGAATATGTGGCGGCTCCAGCCGCCCATTGCCTGCCGGTGCCTGCCGGACTGGATCTGAAACAGGCGGCCTGCCTGCCGGAAACGTTTTTCACCGTCTGGTCCAATGTCTTCACCCGCGGCGGGCTGAAAGCGGGCGAGCGTTTCCTGGTGCATGGCGGCTCTTCCGGGATCGGCACCACGGCGATCCAGCTGGCCAAGGCCTTTGGTGCGCGGGTGTTTTCCACCGCCGGGTCGGATGCGAAATGCCAGGCCTGCCTGGATCTCGGCGCCGAACGCGCAATCAACTACCGCGACGAGGATTTCGTCAAGGTTCTGAAGGCCGAAGGCGGCGCTGATCTGGTCCTCGACATGGTCGGCGGCGACTATATTCCGCGCAATGTGAAGGCAATGGCCGAAGACGGCCGCCTGGTGCAGATCGCCTTTCTGCAGGGGCCGAAGGTGGAGCTGAACTTTGCCCTGATGATGGTCAAGCGGCTGACCCTGACCGGCTCGACCCTGCGGCCGCAGAGCGATCTGGCCAAGGCGCAGATTGCCGGGGACCTGCGCGAAGCGGTCTGGCCCTTGATCGAAGCAGGCAAGGTGGCACCGGTGATGGACAGCGAATTTGCACTGGAGCAGGCCGCCGCTGCACACACGCGGATGGAAAGCTCCGGCCATATCGGCAAGATTGTTTTGAAAGTGGGCTGAAACTTCAGGGTGCCTGACACAGAAAGGCCGGCAGATCTGCCGGCCCGTTTTGATATGCGGATTTCCTTACTGCACGGCGCGCCGGTACAAATGCCAGGTCGCGTGCCCAAGGACCGGCACCACAATGATCAGCCCGGCCAGGAAGGGAATTGCGCCCACCACCAGCGCGGTGCCGACGATCACCCCCCAGGTCATGCAGATTACCGGATTCTTGCGCAGCACCTTGATCGAGGTGGCCACAGCCACCGGCAGGCCCACATGGCGGTCCAGCAGCAGCGGGAAAGACACCAGGCTCATCGCCAGTGCGGCAAAGGCAAAGACCGCGCCCGTGATGCCGCCTGCAATGGCCATGATCCAGCCCTCGCGGGTGGTCACCACTTCCGCGGCAAAGCCCAGAATCGAAGCCGGCGGTTCCGGCCCCAGGGTGCGGCTGTAGATCATGTCCGCGGCCACCAGCCAAACAATGAACAGCACTGCCAGATACAGCCCCAGCACCAGAATACCGCCAAACGCAGGCGAGCGGAGGACGCCGAAGGCATCCATCCAGCGCGGCTCGAACCCGGCTTCACGGCGCGAGGACATTTCATAAAGCCCAACCGCGGCCACCGGGCCAAGGATCGCAAAACCCATGATCATCGGCACGATCAGGGGCAGCAAATTCATCGACAGGCTCATTACGATCAGCGTGATGCCGATCAGCGGATAAAACAGCACCAGGAACATGGCATCGCTGCGGCAGGCGGCAAAGTCCTCCAGTCCGGCGGCCAGCGAATGTATGATGTCGTCCATGGTGAGCGTGCAGGCCTTGGGCAGTTCCTTGACGCCGTCGCTGCCCATTTCTTCGACCGTCTGGCCGATATGCTGCCCGGTGGATTCTGCCCCCTGCAGAAGCCAGCTGAGCGGGTTCCCGATTGTCTTTGCCATGCGCTTCTTCCTCCTCGCTGACCATAACGGAAGTGCCGTTCAGGCAGGGCCGGGCGCGGCACGTTTCATAATACTAGCACAAAACCCCGGGAAGTGTGGATCACAGGCCATTTATTGCCGCGCGCGCAGCGGGGCAGGGCTACTCCCGGCAAAGGGACAGGGGGGCAGCTGTGCGGATCACGCGGTCTGACAAAGGTGCGGGTTCTGCTTCTTTCTGGTGGAAAACACCCCAGGGTGAATTGGCCGTCAGGCCAAGAGGGGCAGCGCCCCTGACTCCGCCTCCGCCTTAGCGCACCGGCGCAAGGCGGGCGTTTTTCAACGTGCAGTCGCGGATTGCATCCCGCCCGCAGGGTACCGGCTGCAGTGCTTTCGACAGGCAGATGCGGGCTTCCTGGATGGCTCCGCTGCGGCAGGTGATGGTCAGGCTGTCTGGCGCCAGGCTTGGGTTTTCCTTGAGAAAAGCTTCCTCTACCACTGCGGCGGGCAGGGTCACGGGCTTGTCCAGCTTGCGAAAGACGGCGGGGCGGGCCACGTGCCGGTAGGCTTCGCGCATCAGGGTGTAATAGGCCCTTGCGCTGAGGCCGGAACAGGTGCCGTGTTTCTTCCACTGATGCCAGGCCAGGCCGGGGCTGCCCATGATATCCGCCATTTCCCGGCTCATGCGGCGGCTGGGCGGCGCTTCGGCTGTGCGGCAGTAACTGGGCCAGCCGCGATGGAATTGCGGCCACAGCCCGTGCAGGGTCCAGCCGTAATCCTGGCGCGGCGCGCATTGCTCTGCGCGGCGCGCATCGCCTTCCTGCTCGCACCAGTTCGGCGACCAGCTGAGCGCCAGCACGTAATAGTCGAACTCCCCGGCCGGCTCGCCCTCAGCTGCGGCAAACGTGGCAAAACCGGCCAAAACAGCCGCCAGCCCCAGCAATAACTTGCGCATTGGCCTCTTTCCTTATGCAATGAAGCCGACTATACAGGCCTGAAGTTCCCCGACAACGGAAACCAGACCCCGAAAGCGGGGCAGCCTTGATCCAGGCGGCGGGGAAGATGTGTTTTAAGGAGATGAGCGCATGGCAAAACCGTTGATGGCCAAGGCAACCGCCGTGTGGCTGGTGGACAATACCACGATCAGCTTCAAGCAGATCGCCGATTTCGTCGGCATGCACGAGCTGGAAATCCAGGGCATCGCTGATGGCGAAGTGGCCGCTGGCGTCAAAGGGTTCGACCCGATGGCCAACAACCAGCTGACCCAGGATGAGATCGACAGGGCGCAAGCCAATCCGCTGCACAAGCTGAAGCTCAAGTTCAACCCGGCTGCCGCCGGCGAGGAAAAGCGCCGCGGCCCGCGCTATACCCCGCTGTCCAAACGCCAGGACCGTCCGAACTCAATCCTGTGGTTGGTTAAATTCCACCCGGAACTCAGCGATGGCCAGATCGCCAAACTGGTCGGCACCACCAAGCCGACCATCCAGTCGATCCGCGAGCGCACCCATTGGAACATCTCCAGCATGCAGCCGATCGACCCGGTGGCGCTGGGCCTGTGCCGCCAGTCCGAACTGGATGCCGTCGTGCAGAAGGCCGCGGCCAAGAAAGCCGCCGAAGGCGGCGTGATGAGCGACGATGAGCGCCGCAAGCTGGTCTCTACCGAACAGTCTCTGGAGATGGACGCCGAGCCGAAGATCCCAAGCGCGATCGAGGGGCTGGAGACCTTTACCCTGGGCGGCGGTTTGAGTGATGATGACCGGAAGAAGGAAGAGGAAATCCCCGACGCGGACAGCTTCTTCAACCTGCCTGCTGGCGGGGACGACGAGGAAGACGACGAAGATCCCCGCTTCTGATCCCATCTGCCCCGGCGCTGCCGGCTAAAGAATTTTATTAAAAAGCCGCAGATCCTTTACTCAGGATTTGCGGCTTTTTCTGATAGAATTGACTCTCTACGTTACAATATGTTGACTATGTACCCCTGTTTTGCGCAGCATGATGTTGCGGGGCAGTTGTGTTCCAGATTGCCCGCAAAGACCAGGGTGCGGGAAAGGCCTTTTGTTCCGGGGCGGTTTTCCAAAGTGTAAGGAACGGGACGTTACAGAGTATTGCCAGCGGTCCGGTCTTGCAGGCCTGTCCGCAAAGGGATGGCAGGAGTACAAGCAATGGACGCAGCAGGGGCCGCGGCGCTTGGGGAAAGCAGCCGCTTGGATCTGGAGACACTGGCCTGTTTGAGCGGCCTGGAGTTCTGCCAGGAATTTGTGGATCAGCTGGCGCAGGTCTATGGGGCCGATCTGGTCACCGTGGGTGAGCTGAAGGTCATGGAGACCGAGCGCATCAAGGTGCTGGCAAGCTGGTTTGACGGGCTGCAGCTGGGGGATTTCGAATACGAGGCTTGTGTGACGCCGTGCCATGACGTGGTGCTGAGCGGCGATCCGCATGTCTTTCCCTGCCGGGTGCAGGAGCTGTATCCGGATGACGAGATGTTCATCGAGGAAGGCATCCAAAGCTATGTCGGGGTCGCCCTGAAAAACGCCGATGGCGAGGCGATCGGCCTGGTCCAGGCCTCGTGGCGCTATGAAATCGACGACGCCCTGGCGCAGCATATCGCGGCTGTAATGCAGCAATTCGCGCCCCGGCTAGGGGCCGAGACCGCCGGGCTGCAGACACTGGCCACGCTGTCAGTTCTGGCCGAAGGGCCAAGCGGCACATCTGCGCGTGAGGCCTTCCGGCAGCTGGCCGGGCAGCTGCAGGGCGCGCTCAAGGTGCGTTCGGCCTTCATTGCGGAATGCCTGGGCGACAAACCTGGGTGTTTCCGGGTGCTGGCCTGCTGCTTTGAAGGGCAGCAAATGGAGGAGGTGGAAGACACGGTTGTGCCTTTTGACGGCACCCCTTGCGCGTATTTAAAGGGGCGGGAGAAATTCCTGGTGCCGGACGGGCTGCAGGAGGCGTTTCCAGAGCAGGCACAGTTCCGCAGCCAGAATCTGCACTCATACCTGGGCATCCCGCTGACCGATATGAAGGGCAGGGTGATCGGCCACTTTGCGCTGCAGCACGACCGGGAGATCAAACAGCGCAAGCTGGAGACTGATCTGATCGCGCTGTTTGCCGCGCGGATCGGGTTGGAGCTGCGCCGCCGCAAGGCCGAAAGGCGCCGCGCCCGGGCGGAAGAGGCGCTGCTGATCAAGCGCAAGACCGAGAGCCTGGGATTGCTGGCGGGCACCATCGCGCATGATTTCAACAACCTTCTGGCCTCGATGCAGGGCCGCGCCGAACTGGCGCTGGCGCATCTGGAGGCCGCGCATCCGGCGCAAGGGCATTTGCAAGTGGTCGAGCAGGGGCTGCAGGCCTCTGCCTTGCTGGTCCGGCAGCTGTTGAATTACGCCAAGGGCGGCGGCAGCCGGGAGCAGGGGCCATGCGATCTGAACGGGATCGTGCAAGAGACCATGGCGCTGGTCCCGGTTGAGCGCAAGATGGGTAAACAGGTGGTGCTTGACCTGGAAGAAGGGGCGCTGACGGCGCAGATGGATCCGTCTCAGGTGGGCCAGCTGTTGCTGAACCTGGTCTTCAATGCGGCAGAAGCCATCGGGCCCGGTGCGGGCATTGTCACGGTGACCACCCGCAAGACCAGCCTGAGCGATGCAGAGCGGCGCAAGCTGCTGAAGGGGCGGAACATGCCGGCCGGCGCCTGCCTGCTGCTGGAGGTGCGCGATACCGGCAGCGGTATGGGCCGCGAGACTGTGACCCGGATTTTTGACCCGTTCTTTACCACCAAACCCGGCGGGCGCGGCCTCGGCATGGCTGCGGCGCTGGGGATCATCAGCCGCCATCAGGGCGGCCTGGCGGTTGAAAGCCGCGAAGGCGAGGGCAGTGCCTTCCGCTTCTACTTTCCTGCCTGCACCGCTGAGCCGGTGGCGGAAGCGTGCGCGGCAGGGCCGCCGGCGCAGCGGCGCGGTGCGGAGATCCGGCGGATCCTGGTGGTGGATGACGAGGAAACCGTGCGTCGGGCAGTGGCCGGGCTGTTGCAGCTGCGCGGCTGTGAGGTGCTGCAGGCCGATGGCTATGACGCGGCGCTGGCGCAGCTGCAGGCAGCAGGGCCGTTTGACGGCGCGGTGATCGACATGAGCATGCCGGGGCGCGGCGGCTGGGAGACCTTGGCGGGCCTGCGCAAGATCCAGCCCGGGCTGAAGGCGGTGATGATGAGCGGCTTTGCCATCAGCGCCGTGGCGGCGGGGTTTCCGGATCTGTCCCGGGTTCCGGTGCTTGACAAGCCGTTTACCAAGGAAAAGCTGTATAAGGCGGTTTTCACCTAAGGGCGTCGGCTTTGGCGCTGGCGGAAAGCTCCCGCGCCCGCATGTGCCCCTGGCGGGGCCCCTTGGCGGCCTTGGGCCTGGCGCCGCGCTGGCGCGCGGCGGGATGCGCCCGGCAGAAACGTAGCATTTTGCTGCAGGATTATTGCGGGCAATGGCTGGTCAGCCTGCGCCAGGGCTGCAGGCGTCACGCAGCAGCCAGTCGCGGACCCGCTCGATCCGGCTGGTGCCCGTCTTGGCCTGCGGTGTCAGCAGATAATAGGCGCTGGCGGGGGTGCAGCGGTGCGGATGGGCCTGGATCAGCGTGCCCTCGGACAGCTCCCGGCGCACCAGCAGCTCTGGAAGAATGGCAACGCCATGGCCGTATTTCACCGCGTCGATCAGCATCTCGAACTGGCTGAACAACGGCCCGGTGGGGCGGGGAGTGAGGCTTCCGGTCTGATCCTCGAACCAAATCTGCCAGCTAAGCGGCCGGGTGCTGTGCTGCAGGGCCGGAAATTCCAGAAGCCCGGCGGCGGATGGCAGCGGGCCATCCAGAAGATCAGGTGCTGCAACGGCAATCAGGGTTTCCGGCATCAGCAGATCCGCGCGAAAGCCCGGCCAGGGCGGATCGCCCTGCACGATGGCCAGATCCACCAGGCTGGGGTCCACCTGGCTATTGTCCAGATAGGTGATGGTATTGATTGTCAGCCGCGGCTGCGCCTGTGCCAGCGTTGCCAGGCGCGGCATCAGCCAGCGGCTGCCCAGTGTCGGGTAGGTGCCGATATTGAGCGCGCCATATGGGTTGTCGCGGGTGCGCAAACGGTAAAAGGTGGCCTCCAGCGCTTCCAGTTGCGGTGCCAGCTCCTCCTGCAGCATCCGTCCGGCACCGCTGAGCTGCACCCGCTGGCGTTCACGCTTGAACAGGGTTTGGCCGGTCAGCGCCTCCAGGCTTTGGATCTGGCGGCTGAAAGCGCTTTGCGACAGGTTCATCTCCCGCGCTCCTCCGGCAAAGCTGCCGGCCCGGGCGGCGGCCTCGAAACACAAGAGGGCAGAGGTGGGCGGGATCTTGCGGCGCATGGCCCGCACCCTGCCATATGTTGCAATTTTTGCAATATAGATTGCAAAATCCCGGCTTTTTCCCGGACTCTTGGCCTGCCAGTATCGCATTCAAAGCATCACCCTCTTGCGATCAGCACAAAGAATGGGAACGCGCGACATGAGTTTTGAACCGCAGATCAACGACACCGATGTGCAGGCTGTCACCAGGGCCATGGGCACCCTGCCGGATTCTGCATCGGTGGCAGAGTTTGTGCCCGGACCGGGTATCCAAAGGCTGGAGTTGAAGTTTGACATCGAAAGGCTGCAGGAGGCGCTGGAGGAGTGCCTGAAACGCGAGGCCTTTATGGGCGGCTTGCAGGACCAGGGCTTTGCCGCGCTGCCGCTGACCCAGCGGCCGGGCCAGACCGAATGGACCGCCAATGACCTGTCGGGCCGCTACTGGCTGCGCGCCGATAGCCGCTATGTCGAAGAGCCGCGCGAGGATCTGGTGCCGGAGGTGGATTTTTCCGAATTTAATCCCAAATTCGCAGGCACCTACTTCGAGTATGTGCACGCAGAGCTGGCCAAGCGGTTTCCGATCGGGCGCACACGGGTGCTGTCCAAGGGGCTGTACAATTGCAACTCCTGGCACCGCGACCCGGAGCCGCGGCTGCATATTCCGGTGGTCTCCAATCCCGGCTCATTGTTCATAGTGAATCATCACGTCACGCATCTGCCGGCCGATGGCTCGGTGTATTTCACCGATACCCGCGGCTATCACACTGCGCTGAACGGCGGCGAGACCCGGCGGGTGCATATCGTGGCAGCGCTGGCTTATGATCAGGTGACGGAATGAGCCATTACGCAGGGCTTGCGGGCGTGGGGAGCGGCGGCGCCCTTTGCGATCTGCGCAGTGATACGCTGACGCGGCCAGATGCGGGCATGATGCGGGCGATCCAAGCGGCGGAGCTGGGCGACGACGTCTATGGTGAAGACCCGGCGGTGAACCGGCTGGAGGCTGTGCTGGCCGAGCGTCTGGGCAAGGAGGCGGCGCTGTTCCTGCCCTCCGGCACGATGAGCAACCTGGCTGGTCTCTTGGCCCATTGCCAGCGCGGCGAGGAAGTCATCCTGGGCGCGGGCTATCACGTCTATGCCTATGAGGCCGCGGGGGCCTCGGTGCTGGGCGGGTTATCGCTGTGCCCGGTGCCGGTGCGGGACGATGGCGCGCTGGACCCGGAGGTGATTGCCGGGGCGATCAAGGCGGATGACAGCCATCTGGCGGTGAGCCGACTGCTGTCGCTGGAGAACACCCATAACGGGCTTGCAGTGCCCCTGGCGGATGTGGCGGCGGCGGCGGCGGCGGGCCGGACGGCGGGGCTGGCGGTGCATCTGGACGGCGCGCGGTTCTTTAATGCGACGGTGGCGCTGGGGTGTTCGGAAGCGGAACTGGCCGGGCTGATGGATACGGTGTCCATCTGCCTTTCCAAAGGACTGGGCACGCCGGCTGGATCGGTTTTGGCGGGGCCTGCAGACCTGATTGCCAAGGCGCGGCGCTGGCGCAAGATGCTGGGCGGCGGCATGCGGCAGGCAGGCGTGCTGGCGGCGGCGGCGCTTTATGCGCTGGAGCATAACGTGGCGCGGCTGGCGCAGGACCATGACCGCGCGGCGGAACTGGCGGATGTGCTGCGCGGTTTGGGGGCGGGGGAGGTTTCCCAGGCCACTAACATGGTGTTTTTCACTCCGGGGGACGGGAGCAATGATGCGTTGCGGATGCATTTGGCATCTGAGGGCGTAGTAATCGGTGGCGGCAGTTCCGGCGCCATCCGCATGGTGCTGCACAAAGATGTGGATAACGGCGCATTGGACCGCGCGGTCCAAGGGCTAAAGAGTTTCTACTGCTGAAACCAAAGGCGGGCGTGGCTCCGGAAAATTCGAATTTTCCGGCCAAAATTCTTTGAAGAATTTTGCACGCCCGGCGGCACCGTCAGATTTCCTTCCGCGCCCTGAGCGCTGCAGAGATCGTGCCGTCATCCAGATAGTCCAGCTCGCCGCCGATCGGCACGCCCTGCGCCAGCGAGGTGAGCCTGACCTGCCCCTGCAACTGGTCGGCGATGTAATGCGCCGTGGTCTGGCCGTCGATGGTGGCGTTCAGCGCCAGGATCACCTCGCTGATACCTTCGGTTGCGACCCGGTCAGCGAGCCGCGGGATACGCAAATCTTCCGGACCCACGGCGTCCAGCGCCGACAGGGTGCCGCCCAGCACGTGGTAACGGCCCTTGAAGTCGCCTGAGCGCTCCATCGCCCAAAGGTCGGCGACATCCTCGACCACGCACAGCTCGCCATTGGCGCGTTCCGGGTCGGTGCAAAGCGGGCAGATCTCGCTGGTGCCGATATTGCCGCAGTTGAGGCATTCGCGCGCGGTGGCGGCGACCTCGGTCATCACATCGGCCAGCGGCGTCAGCAGCAGCGCCCGCTTGCGGATCAGATGCAGCACCGCACGGCGGGCAGACCGCGGGCCGAGCCCTGGCAGCTTGGCCATCAGGGCAATCAGGTCTTCGATATCGCTGGTGGAATTTCTGATCATGCTCCGGGCCTTTGTATGCCGTGCTATATAGGCTGATTGCAGCCGGAAAGCGCAAGGGCAGGGCGGCAAAATGTTCAGGGTTTGTTTTGCCTCGGCAACTGCAAGGGTAAGGGCAATTGAGCTGGCGGGCGGCAGGGCGTATCTGTTGCAGCACATCTTGCGCGGGAAAGAAAAGGGGCGGCAATGGGACGGCAGGACAACACCCAGCACCCGGTGCGTTTTGCCCGGCTGACCGGGATCGCGCCGCTGGAGATTGCCCGCCACATGTCAGATCCGCGGATGGCAGAGCATATGCCGCTGCTGACAGGCGCCTGGGACGAAGAAACTGCCAGAGACTTTGTTACCGCCAAGGAGAACTGCTGGCAAAGGGATGGACTGGGTCATTGGGCGTTTGTGCAAAAGGGGCAATATCTTGGCTGGGGCGGTTTTCAGAAAGAGGCGAACGAGTGGGATTTCGGGCTGGTCCTAAGGCCCGGCTGTTTTGGCCTGGGGCCGGCCATTGCCCGGCAAGCGCTGGCGTTTGCCCGCCGCGATCCGCGCATCCCTCATGTGACTTTCCTGCTGCCGCCGACGCGGCGCCATCTGCGGCCGCTGGCACGGCTGGGCGCGGTGCAAACCGATGAAGTGCTGTATGAGGGGCAGCGTTTTCTGAAATTCCGGTTGGAAACAGCTTGAACAAGGCAAAGAAAAAGGCGGCTCCTGACGGGCCGCCTTTAGATTGGCATCGCTGGCAGCGCTTAGAACGGCAGCTTGATGTCCTTGGGCAGACCCATGCTTTCGGTCAGCTTGGCCATCTCTTCCTGCGCCTTTTCCGCGGCCTTGGCCTGGGCGTCCTTAATCGCGGCCAGGATCAGGTCCTCGACCACTTCCTTGTCGTCGCCATTGAAGATCGACGGATCGATGTCCAGGCCTTTGAGGTCGCCCTTGGCGGACGCGGTCGCTTTGACCAGGCCGGCGCCGGCCTCGCCCGTCACCATTACATTGTGCAGCTCTTCCTGCATCTGGGCCATTTTGCCCTGCAGTTCCTGTGCCGATTTCATCATCTTGGCCATATCGCCAAGGCCGCCGAGGCCTTTGAGCATCTGTCATCTCCTGAGATTCCGGTTCGGGGCACAGATACGGGCCGCGAGGGCGTGAAACAAGGGGAGGATTGCCTCGGTGCCGGAGTTTAACACCCTTCCGCCCGGCTGGCAGGCCGGGCAGCGCCTGACCTTCCCCCAAGGAAAGCGCCATCGCGGCCACCCAAGGTCAGGCGATGCCCGGGGTCACTTTTGTCACCCGTCCTCGAACGGGTCCCATTCATCCTCCACCTCGGGCAGGGCCTCGGCGGCGACTTCGGCGGCCAGCTCCTGCGCCGTGCGGATGCGTTTGATCTTTGCCTTGGGAAAGCTTTCCAGCACCGCCTGCACCAGCGGATGCGCGGCGGCTTTCTCACGCAGGGCGTTCTCGGCGGCATCGCGGACCTCGGCAATCGTGGCCGCGTCGCCGTCCGGCGCGATCGACACCACCCAGCGCGCACCGGTCCAGTTCTGCAGCGCCGTGCCAAGCCGGGCCGCCAGGTCGCGCGGCGCTTGCGAGGACGGGGTGAATTCGATCCGTCCCGGCTGGTAGGAGACCAGACGCACGCCGCCCTCGACCTCGACCAGCAATTTCACGTCGCGATTGGTGCGGATCAGCTCGACCACATGTTCAAAGGACGGATAGCGCGCCAGTGCTGAGCTGACCTGCGGCGCCAGTGCCGCCATAGTGCCGCCGCCGCCATGTGCCACTGGCGCGCCGCCTGCGGGACCAGTTTGGCCGCCATGACCGGAAGCGCCGCCGCTGCCGCCTAAAGCCGGAGCGCCCATGCCCTGCATCGGCGCACCGCCGCCGGGGCCATTCGGCGGCGGAGGCGGGGTGTCCTTCAGCTTGCGGATCAGTTCTTCGGGGCTGGGCAGGTCGGCCACATGGGTCAGGCGGATCACCGCCATCTCGGCGGCCATCATAGCGTTTGGTGCCGCGGCGACTTCCTCCAGCGCCTTCAGCAGCATCTGCCACATCCGGGTAAGGACGCGCATCGCCAGCGCATCCGCCATCGCCTTGCCGCGGGCACGTTCATCCGGGCTGACGGTGGGGTCTTCCGCCGCATCCGGCGTGATTTTCACCACCGAGACCCAATGGGTGATCTCGGCCAGATCGCGCAATACCGCCAGCGGGTCGGCGCCTTCGGCATACTGGCCGCTGAGTTCAGTGAGCGCGGCCGCCGCATCGCCGCGCAGGATCATGTCCATCAGGTCCAGCACCCGGCCGCGGTCGGCCAGACCCAGCATGGCGCGGACCTGATCGGCAGAGGTTTCACCGGCGCCATGGGAAATCGCCTGATCCAGCAGCGAGGTAGCGTCGCGGGCGGAACCTTCGGCGGCGCGGGTGATCAACGCCAGCGCGTCTTCGGCAATTTCGGCGCCCTCGGCGGTGGCGATCTTCCGCAAGAGCGCAATCATCACCTCCGGCTCGATCCGGCGCAAATCAAACCGCTGGCAGCGCGACAGCACGGTCACCGGCACCTTGCGGATCTCAGTCGTGGCAAAGATGAACTTCACATGCGCGGGCGGTTCCTCCAGCGTCTTCAGCAGCGCGTTGAAGGCGCTGGTCGACAGCATGTGGACTTCGTCGATAATGTAGATCTTGTAGCGGGCCGAGGCGGCGCGGTACTGCACGCTGTCGATGATCTCGCGGATGTCATTCACGCCGGTGCGCGAGGCCGCGTCCATCTCCATCACGTCGACATGGCGGCCTTCCATGATCGCGGTGCAATGCTCGCATTGGCCGCACGGATCGGTGGTGGGGCCGCCCTGGCCGTCTGCACCGATGCAGTTCATGCCCTTGGCGATGATCCGCGCAGTGGTGGTTTTACCGGTGCCGCGGATGCCGGTCATAATAAAAGCCTGGGCAATCCGGTCAGCGGCAAAGGCGTTTTTCAGCGTCCGCACCATGGCGTCCTGCCCCACCAGATCGGCAAAGGTTTCGGGCCGGTACTTGCGGGCCAGAACCTGGTATTGGGATTGGCCGGATGCGCCGGAGGTGCCGCTGGGGGTATCGTTCATGATGTCTCGTGCCGGATTCGGGATGCGGGGTGCTCCGCGTTGCGCGCAGGGTATTGAAGCGCAGCCCGTTCGTCCACCGCCGTTGGGCTGGTCCGGGGCCGCAAAAGAGCTTTGGGATTGCCTGCTTAACCGCTAGGCTGCAAAGGCAGGGGACTGCGGGGGAAATGCAGGAACGCAGCGGCTAAGGAGGCGGTATGCGAACTGAGGATATACCGGAACCTGCGGCGCCGGACGGCGCGGCGCCGGCAGGCCTGACCATCCACGCGCTGTCAGCAGGCGGCGGTATTCTGGCGCTATGCCCGCTGCCCGGTGCGGGAGGCGATTACCGCAATGACCTGATCCAGATCTATCAGTGGCAACCGGGTCTGGTCATCTCAATGACCACCGAGGCCGAGCACGCAGCCGCAGATGTGCCGCGGCTGGGGATTGATATTCAAAGCATGGCCTGCCGCTGGCTGCATCTGCCGGTGCCGGATTTCCAGGTGCCGCCGCCCGCTGTGGCGGCGAAATGGACGGCGGCCAGCCGGTCTGCACGGCAAGCACTGGGCGGCGGCGGCCGGGTGCTGGTGCATTGCAGGGGCGGCTGCGGGCGGTCCGGCATGGCGGTGCTGCGGCTGATGATCGAATGCGGCGAAGCCCCGGCGCAGGCGCTGGCCCGGCTGCGGGCGGTACGGCCCTGTGCGGTGGAAACCAAGGACCAATTGCACTGGGCCTGTTCACCGTAGAGCAGCCGCCAGAGGCGCACCGCAATGAGATACTGCACCGCCCGGCCGATAAGCCGGACAGCACTCTTCAGGTATTCAACTAAAGCGCCAGCATCTGTTCCGCCTGCCGTGCTTCGGCGGTTTTCGGCAGCGCCTCCATCAGCGCGCAGGGGCGGGTGTCCAGCTTGGACGCGGCAAAACCGGTACCGTCGCGGCTGAGGATGGCATCGGCAAAGCGGTCAAGCCCCTCGCGCGGCGCCTCTTCACCGACGCCGCAATACAGCCGGATCCGGTCATGGCTGGCGGCAAACTGCGCCGGGCAGTTGCGCGGGCAGCCGTCCAGCGCGGTGGTGCCGGTGATCTCAAAATCCTCCTGGGTCAGCGGCTTGGCCTTGGTCATCGCTTCGGCCAGTTTGGCGATCATCCGCTCTGCCGCGGGGCAGGGGCGCCCCAAATACTTGCAATCTGTTGCCGCATAGAAATGCGTCTTGTCGGTCCACATCATATCTGCGCCCTCCGCGCGTGGCACGGGGGTTTGGGGGACAAGAGACCGGATGAAAGACGGATCACAGCCGCCGCAGCCATCAGACCCTGTCCGGACACCCCGCCCGGGTTCGAGTTACACGTCCGATGGCAGGTCTCCTGACTTGCGGGTCGTCGCTTTCCCGATCCTTCCCGGCCTCGTATTGAGGGCCAGTGGCTCTATCGGGGTCGCTCGCCGCTTACAGTTGCGGGGGCAGTCTCGGACTTGGCCAGCTTGCGCGGGCCGTACCGTGTTCCCTTTTCATCCCGGACACAAGATTCTGTGGCTCGGGAACCATCGCCACAAGCGGTAGCGGCAGGACGCCTGAGTCGTCAATCGTTTTTCTGCATCTGCAAATACAGCCCGCGGATCAAGTCCGAGTCCCGCCGCACCCGTGCCAGCTGCCAGCCGCCCTGCAGCAGGATATAGAAATTCTCCGCCGCCGCGCGGGCCTCAGGTTCGGGCAGGCCCAGGCGGCGGGCGTGGCGGGTGGTTTCAGTAATCCAGCCCTCGAACAGATGCGCGGCGTGCTGGTGGAACGCCTCGTTCTCCGGCCCTTCGAACAGGGTGGCAGAGACCGGGCAGCCGCTCCATTTTCCTTGCTTGTCAAACAGTTTCGCCAGTTTGTAGCAAACCGTCTTGGCCCCCTCCCGGAAGGTGGGCGCCGGGGTGAAAGACGCCTCGATCAGCAGCAGCATCTGCCCTGACGCCCAGTCCGCCGCGGCCAGGGCCAGGTCGGATTTGCCACTGGGGAAATGGTGGTAGAGCGAGCCCTTGGGCGCCCCCGCCTCTGCCAGTAATTCCGCCAGTCCGGTGCCGCTGTAGCCCTTGTTGCGGAACAGGCCGGCAGCGGCGCGGATCAGCCGCTCGCGGGTCGGGGGCGGGCTGGTTCCGCCCGCCTTGGCTGTCGTCACGTCATTCATGGCGGCAGCTTGACAGCATTGGACCGATTGGTCCAGAGATGGATTGGACCAATCGGTCTAGGCCAATCGACTCAGGAGGTTGCCATGCTGGATAAAAGCGCAGGACATACCGCGGTTATCCGCGAGGAAGAACTGCAGTTTGCATCCGGCACCCACTTGCTGGCTGGGCGGCTGTACCACCCGGCGGGGCAGGCGCGGGCAGCAGTGGTGCTGAATGGCGCAACCGGGGTGCCGCAGCGCTATTACCGGCATTTCGCACGCTGGCTGGCAGCAGAGCAGCAGGTGGCCTGCCTGACCTATGACTACCGGGATTTCGGAGACTCGGCGCGGGGCCATCCGCGCCGTTCCGATGCGACAATGGCTCAATGGGCGCTGGAAGATCAGCCGGCTGCCCGGGCCGAACTGCAACGGCACTATGCGGGCGTGCCGTTGTGGGTGATCGGCCATTCGCTGGGGGCAATGCTGATGCCCCTGCAGGATGGCCTGAAGGACGTCGCCCGCATGATCGTGGTTGCGGGCGGCTTGGTGCATCACCACGATCATCCCTGGCCCTACCGCGCGCTGGCGCTGGCTTTCTGGTTCGGCCATGTGCCGCCATTGGTCCGTGCCTTGGGGTATCTGCCCGGGCGCGCGGTGGGGTTCGGGGCCGATTTGCCCGCCGGGGTGTACTGGCAGTGGCGGCGCTGGTGCACCACGCCGGGCAGCTACCTGCCGGAAACCGGCTCGGCCTTGCCGCGGCCCAAATGGGCAGACGCCGGCGTGCCGGTGGATCTGTATGCGATGGCGGATGACGACGTTGTGCCGCCTGCGGCCGTTTGGCGGCTGGGGGACGTCTTTGGCGATGTGCCGCAGTGCCGGACGGTGCTGGTGCCGCAGGAGGCGGGCGTGCAGAAGATTGGCCATCTGGGCGCCTTTGCCCGCGCCAACGCCGACCTGTGGCCGCGGCTGCTGCCGCCGCAATAGCACGGCTTCCCCCAAACCTTGGAGTCAGGCGGAGCGGTTCAGCCGTTCTTCGGTGATCCGGGCATAGTCGGCCAGCCGCAGCTTGAACCGGCGGGTGAGGTTGCTGCGGGCCAGTTTCAGCGATTGCACCAGCAGCCGGCCGGTCAGGGTGGTGGGCGCCAGTTTCAATTGCACCGACATCCGGGTCCGCCGCGGCGACAGCGCCAGCAGCTCGATCTCCAGTTGGCCGTCCAGGCCGCTGCCGCTGCCGGTCAGCGCCAACCCGGTGACCGGGGTATAAGACGCCAGTGTCAGCCGGATGTCGCGCTGTTTGCCGCGAAACCGAAAGCCGATATCCCAGGCCAGGCCGTTTTCAGGATGCGCGGTATCGCCAGTCCGCTCTACGTCGATGCCGCGCCGCAGGGCCGAGCGCTCCAGCAGGCTGAAATCGGAGATCGCGCCAAAGACGTCGGCAATCGGGGCTTCGATATCTTCTTTGCTTTGAAATTCCATGCTCGCCTGCTTCAGTTGCGCCGCCGTGCTGCCGCGCTGTTTTTTGCAATATGCGCTTTAGTCCAGCGTGTCCGCAAGCCAGTTTCGGAGCAGAAAATGCGCAATTGCTCCCTGACGTGACGGCTTTAGAACCGGGTGTTCGCCTGCAAAGACCGTCATCATCTCCTGGCGGCTGACCCACAGCGCGTCTTCGATCTCAGCCGGGTCGATGGTGATGTCCGTGCTCAGCGCCTCGCCCGCGCAGCCGAACATCAGCGACATCGGAAAGGCCCAAGGCTGGCTGGACAGGTAGCTGACCGGCCCGACCTGCACGCCGGTTTCTTCAAATGTTTCGCGGCGCACGGCTGCTTCCAGCGTCTCACCCGGTTCGACAAATCCTGCGAGCAGCGAATACATCCCCTCGGGCCAGCCGGGCGAACGGCCCATCAGCACAGCATCGCCATGGGTGATCAGCATGATCACCACCGGGTCGGTGCGCGGGAAATGCGGTGCCTTGCAGGCGGGGCAGATGCGCTGCCAGCCGGCCTGCGCCAAATCGCTGGGCGCGCCGCAAGCTGCGCAAAACCGGTGGCTGCGGTGCCAGGCCAGCAGCGCCTTGGCGGTGGTGGCCAGTTCCGCCTCCAGCGGTGTGAGGCAGGTCATCACCCGGCGCAGCTCGGCAAAGGCATGGGACGCGGGCAGATCAGGGTGCTGCTGCTCGCTGGCATCGGCAAAACTGCTGAGCGCCTCCTGATCCAGGCCTTCGGGCTGCCAGCCGCTGATATCGCAGGCAAAACACGGCGCACCGCCAGGTGCCAGGCCAAGAAACAATGCGGCATCCTTGCAGTCAGCGGCCAGCGGATGCACCGGATCGGTCCAGCCCAGCCCGCAGGGCAGATCCGCATCCCTTTCGCGCCGGGTCAGCGGCTTGCCGCGCCACATCAGCAGCACCTGCGCCTCCGCGCTGTTCCAGGCCGCTTCCAGCGCAGCGGTATCCAAGCGCAGATGGGCCGCCCGCTCCAGCCCGCCGCCGCCGAAAGTCACTTGTTCTGCGTGTTTCATTGCGGCTCTCCTTTGGCTGGCTGCGGTTTTTCGGGTGCCATGGATGAAATAGCGCCATCCATGGCAGTGTGCCGCAGGCGTTTCCAGCAATCGGCAGCGATCTGCGCTTGGCTGTCACTGCACCGCCACACCTGCCGGGCGGGAATTGCGGCTTTTCACTGCTGGACAGGGCGTGCCGGCCCGTTTGAAGCCTCGGCAGCAGGAAAAAATCAAATGCAATAAAAAGGGTTCTTTGCAAATCGTTAAAACGCTGATTCAAATAGCCGCAAACCAAGAACGGCACCAAACGGTGCGGGAAGGAGCAGCAGCAGGCGGTGTCAGCGGAATATCGGACATGACAAGCGGGGCGCGCGCCTCGCACTCCCGGACCACCACCGGGCTGCTGCACGTGCTGGCCACTACGGACCTGCACTGCAATCTGCTGAGCCATGATTATTATGCCGACCGCCCGGACGGGGCCATCGGCCTGTCCCGCGCTGCCACCTTGATCAACCGCGCACGGGCTGAGGCTGACCGCCTGGGCGCGGCCTGCCTTCTGGTCGATAACGGCGACGGCTTCCAGGGGTCGCCGCTGGGGGACATCGTGCCGGGCGCCAAAGGCCCCCATCCTCTGGCGCGCGCATTCCGGTTTTTGGAATATGATGCCGTTGGTCTTGGCAATCATGACTTTGATTTCGGCCTGGAGGCGCTGGCAGGCGTCCTGAAAGACGTGCCATGTCCGGTGCTGTGCTCAAGCCTGACGGCGCGGCAGCCTGATCTTCGGCTGCCGTTTGTGCCCTGGGCGGTGCTGGAGCGGGCGGTGCCTGGCTGTCCCGGTTTGCCACCGGTCCGGATCGGTTTGTTTTCGGTGCTGCCGCCGCAGACCCTGATCTGGTGCGGCAAGGCGTTGCAGCAGCAACTCGCCGCGGGCGGCATCGTTGAAACCGCCGCGGCCCAGGCCCGGCAGCTGAGGGCCCAGGGCTGCGATCTGGTGCTGGCGCTGGCGCATACCGGAATTGACAGCAATGCCGGAGCGGGCCGCGGCGAAAATGAGCTGGAGCAGCTTGCCGCACTGCCGGAAATTGATGCCGTTGTGGGCGGCCACACGCATCTGACGCTGCCGAATCCCGCGCATCCTTTTGCCAAGCCCGTCGTGATGCCCGGTGCGCATGGCTCGCATCTGGGTGTTCTGAGGCTGGATCTGGAGCATCGCAGCGGAGCCTGGCATCCTGCCGGCGGCTCGGCCAGCCTGCAGCCGGCGGGCCGCCACCAGCAAGCCGGGGCTGCCCAGCCGCTGGTGCCGGAGGACCCTGGTTTTACGGAGGCGCTGGCAGAAGACCACGCGCGCACTTTGCAACGTATGCGCCAGCCGGCGGGCTACAGCTCGGTTGCGATGCATTCCTATTTTACTTTCTTCGCGCCGGATCGCGGCCTGGCACTGGTGGGCAGTGCCCAGGCTGCTGCAGTGCGGCCGTTGCTTGAGAGTGCCGGCGGAAAAAGCCTGCCGCTGCTATCGGCTGTTGCACCGTGCAAATTCGGCGGCCGCTCCGGGCCGCATTTTTATACCGACATTGCGGCCGGGGATCTCTGTGCCCGCAATATCGCTGATCTGCAGGTCTTCCCCAATGAGTTGCGGGTGGTCGAGGTCACTGGTGCACAGCTGCTGGACTGGCTGGAAATGTCGGCAGGGCTGTTCAGCCGGATCACGCCGGGCAGCTCAGGGCAGTTGCTGGCCGACCCGCAGCGGGCAGGGCATAATTTCGATGTGATTTTCGGGCTGAGTTATCAGATTGACCCAGTCCAGCCGCCGCGGTTTTCGGCAGCGGGCGTGCGGATCAACCCAGGCGCCCGGCGGATCCGGAACCTGTGCTGGAACGGCCGGCCTGTGGAGCCAGGCCAGCATTTTGCGGTCGCGGCCAACAGCTACCGGGTCAGCGGCGGCGGCAGCTTCAGCATGCTGCGCGAGGCCAAAGATCTGCCGCTGCCGCCGATGCGGATCCGCCAGGCAATCCGCGACTACATCGCCGGGCGGTTGCCCGCTGATCCGCTGGCAGAGGCGCCTTATCCCTGGCAACTTGCGCCGGTGCCCGGCACTAGCGCGGTTGCCGTTACCGGGCCGGGAGCCATCGGGTATCTGGAGGAACTGCCTGCCGGGCTGGCTGAGCCGCGAGGGCACAACAGCGGCGGCTTTCTGGAATTGGCGCTGCAGCTTTAAAACGCAGAAGGCAGGACAGGCGGGGGCACTTGCCAATCCCGGCGGCGGCGCTTATATCGGGATTCGAGAGGTTGGCGCGGGCAGGCGCCTCGCCAACCTGGTCAGATCCGGAAGGAAGCAGCCACAACGAGCCCCGCTTGGGTCGATGTCCAGCCTCTCACTTTTCCCCGCCCCTCTATCACCCATCCGCGACAAACAGGCGCGCGCGGCAATTGACGGGTTTGCTCCCGCCCGCCCCGGCGCAATCAAAGATTGCCCAGCGGCCGTTGGGCCGGGCGCCGCGCTGACGCGCGGCGGGGTGCCGCTTCTTTCTGGTTTGAAATACCCCGGGGTGAATTGGCCGTAAGGCCAAGAGGGGCAGCGCCCCATCCCGTTCCGTGCCTCAGAATCTGCCGTTGTTGGCGGGATAGACGCCGAGGATTTCCACATTGGTGGTGAAATAGCTCAGCTCATCCATTGCCAGCTGCACATTGGGATCTTCCGGGTGGCCTTCGATATCCGCATAAAACTGCGTCGCGGTGAAGGATCCGTCCACCATATAGCTTTCCAGCTTGGTCATGTTGATGCCATTGGTGGCAAAACCGCCCATCGCCTTATAGAGCGCCGCGGGGATGTTGCGGACCTGGAACACGAAGCTGGTGATCATGCTGTGGGCGCCGCGGCGGCGGAAGTCCGGCTCCGGCGACATGATCAGGAAGCGGGTGGTGTTGTCGCCGTTGTCCTCGATATGGCGGGCCAGCACCTCCAGCCCGTAGATCTCGCCCGCCAATTCGCTGGCCAGCGCCGCCACATGCTTATCTCCGGCTTCCGCCACATCCCGCGCCGCGCGGGCGTTGTCGGGGCTGATCCGGCCGGTGATGCCGTGCTCGCGCAGAAAAGTCCCGCATTGCGGCAGCAGCACCAGATGCGATTTCGCCTCGCGGATGTCTTCCAGCCGGGCGCCCGGCACCCCCAGCACATTGATATGCACCCGCACAAAGGCCTCGTCGATGATGTGCAGCCCGCTGTGCGGCAGCAGCCGGTGAATATCGGCCACCCGGCCATAGGTGGAGTTCTCCACCGGCAGCATTGCCTGTTCGGCTTCGCCGCTTTTGACCGCTGCAATCACGTCTTCAAAGGTGCGGCACGGCAGCACCTCCAGATCACGCCGGGCATTGCGGCAGGCCTCGTGGCTGTAGGAGCCAAGCTCCCCCTGAATGGCGATTTTGCGGCTCATGGGTGTGTTCCCCGTGCAAAACTTCAAGAATTGGGCGTTTCGTCGCGCTGTCTATACCTTGCCACTTTGAAGGGGAAGCCTTAGACAGCCACGCAGACAGCTAAATGGACCCGCGATTCATGTTTGACACAATGACCCTTACCAAAGCGACCGCAGGCGTCTGCGGCGCGTTCCTGGTTCTCCTGCTGGGCAAATGGGCCGCCAGCGGCCTGTATCACATGGACAGCCACGGTGAGGCGTCCTATGTGATCGAAGTCGCCTCGGGCGATGCCGCCGCCAGCGACGAGCCGGAAGTCAGCTTTGAAGAGCTGATGGCCGTTGCCGACGTTGCCAAAGGCGCCAAGGTTTTCAAGAAATGCTCTGCTTGCCACAAGCTGGAAGATGGCGCCAACTCGACCGGCCCGTATCTGTACGGCGTTGTCGGCCGCGATATCGCAGCGGCCCCGGGCTTTGGCTACTCCGGCGCCCTGACCGGCCTGGACGGCGACTGGACTGCCGAGGCGCTGGACGCCTTCCTGACCAAGCCGTCCGCCTATGCCGCGGGCACCACCATGTCGTTCTCAGGTTTGAAGAAGCAAAAGGACCGGGTGAATCTTATTGCCTATCTGGACAGCCTGGACGGCTGATCCGGACCGCTGTCCCAGCTATCGAATTAAAAAGCCGCTGCAGATTTGCAGCGGCTTTTTTGATGCGGGTATGAACCGGACCGCCTTAGGCCGGGTTGTTTTCCCGGTAATAGGCCAGCGCATCGCGCTCCTGGCCGTCCGGCAGAATGCAGACGCCGATAGTGCCCGCTTTGCCGCTGCGCAGCACATAACTGCCGCCGGTCTGCACGCAATACGCCTCTTCCGGGCTGCTGTAGACCACTTCCTCTTCCTGCTGGGCACAGGCGCTAAGCGCGGCGGCCCCGGCAACCGCAAGGGCGGCAAGTTTCATTGACGTCGGCATCGGCAAACTCCCTCGTTATATAACGCAATCGTGATGCGAGGCTGGCAGGCAATTTTATTGCGGGCAAGCGCCGCCTTGTAAAAGCATGGTTTTCGGCTGCTTTGTGCCAAGAGAGCCGGGGGTATCACTTAATCTCAACTTGAATGTTACCGCCCCCGGCCATTAGCTTGGCAGCAGAAATCCGGGCCGAAGTTCCGGGCAAAGGAGGTCATGGCAGATGAACACCGCTCGAGCCGCGGCGCGCGTGCGCGCAAAAGAAAGGGCGACTCCGCTGCAGGCTGCGGCGGCATTGGCCCCGGTACTGATACTGGGGCTTTTCCTGGCATTGGCTGCGGCGACGCTGGTCAAGGCGGAAGAGACTGTCATCAAGGCACATGGTTTTGCCGAATTCGGCGAGTTGAAATACCCGCAAGGCTTTGCCCGTTTCGACTATGTGAACCCTGAAGCCCCCAAGGGCGGTGAATTGTCGATCTCTGCCGTCGGCACCTTTGACAGCATGAACCCCTATACTCGTAACGGGCGGGCGGGGGCCCTGTCCTCGGACCAGTTCGAAAGCCTGCTGGTGGAATCCTATGACGAGCCCGGCTCTTATTACGGGCTGATTGCCGAAAGCCTGGAATACCCCGAAAGCCAGGATTGGGTGATCTTCAACCTGCGCCCCGAGGCAAAATTCTCCGATGGCAGCCCGGTCACCGCTGATGACGTGGTGTTTTCCCACAATATCCTGCTGGATCAGGGGCTGAAATCTTATGCCGAAGCGGTGCGCAAACGCATCCCCAAGGCCGAGGCACTGGATCCGCACCGGGTCAAATTCCACTTCAGTCCGGATTTTCCCCGCCGGGCGATGATCACTCAGGTCGGCGGCACTCCGGTGTTCTCCAAGGCCTGGTTTGAGGCCGACCCCGAAAACCGCCGCCTGGATGAGCCGCGGCTGGATCCGGGCATCGGCTCCGGCCCCTATGTGCTGGAAAGCGCCGAGGTGAACCAGCGCATCACCTACCGCCGCAACCCGGATTATTGGGGCGCAGGGCTGAACGTGAACATCGGCCGCCACAACTATGACCGCATCCGGGTTGAATACTTCGGCGACGCAATTGCCGCGATGGAGGGGTTCAAGGCGGGCGTCTATACACTGCGCCCCGAGAACAACTCGAAAAGCTGGGCCACGTCTTATGACTTTGCCGCGGTGGATAAGGGGCAGGTGATCAAGGGTGAAATCCCCGACGGCAATGTGCCCTCTGCCAATGGCTTTGTGATGAACCTCTTGAAGCCCAAGTTCCAGGACATCCGCGTCCGCGAGGCGCTGCAGCTGGCGTTCAACTTTGAGTGGACCAACGAAAGCCTGCAGTACGGGCTGTTCCGCCATCGCTCCTCTTTCTGGCAGGATTCGCCGCTGGCCGCGCAGGGCCTGCCTGAGGGCCGCGAGAAAGAGGTGCTGGAGGCGCTGGGCGATCAGATCGACCCTGCGCTGCTGACCTCGGAACCGGTGATGGCGCATAGCTCCAAGGCGTCGCGCCCTGGCGACCGCAAAAACCTGCGCCGCGCCATGAAACTGCTGGATGAGGCCGGCTGGGCCGTCGGCGATGACGGGTTGCGCCGCAATGCGCAAGGCGACGTGCTGAAATTGGAGTTTCTGGCCGACAGCCCGACAATTGAACGCATCGTGCAGCCCTATGTCACCAACCTGCGCACCATGGGCGTGGATGCGGTGCTGAACCGGGTCGATTACGCGCAATACACCAGCCGCCGCCGGGAAAAGGAGTTCGATATGATCTCCTCGGCCTACCGGATGTCGCTGGAGCCTTCGACCGGCCTGTACCAGTATTTCGGATCCGAGGCGCATGAATATTCGGTGTTCAACCCGGCAGGGCTGGCAGACCCGGCGGTGGATGCGCTGATCGGCAATATCGTCAACGCAAAAACCCAGGAAGACCTGCGCGCCAATGCCCGCGCGCTGGACCGGGTGCTGCGGGCCAAGCGGTTCATGGTGCCGGCCTGGTATCTGGATGTCAGCTGGATCGCCTATTGGGACATGTACCGCCAGCCGGACAACCTGCCGCCCTATGACACCGGCATGCTGGACCTGTGGTGGATCGATGCGTCCCGCGAGGCCGAACTCAAATCCGCCGGCGCGCTGCGGTAAGACAGAGACATGGCAGCCTATATCTTCAGACGCCTGCTGTTGGTGATCCCGACGCTGTTCGGCATCCTGCTGGTGAACTTTGCCCTGGTGCAGTTTGTACCCGGCGGCCCGGTGGAGCAGATCATCGCCCAGCTGGAAGGCGGCGGCGACGTGTTCGAGGGCTTTGCCGGCGGCGGCGGCGACACCGGCACCGAGGCGATCAGCGCCAATGAAAACTACGCCGGCCGTCAGGGCCTGCCGCCTGAGCTGATCGAGGAACTGCAGCAGCAGTTCGGCCTTGATAAGCCGCCACTGGAGCGCTTTCTGACAATGCTTGGCAATTATGCCCGCTTTGATTTCGGCGAGAGTTATTTCCGCAAGATCGACGTGACCGACTTGGTGCTGGAGAAAATGCCGGTTTCAATCTCGCTTGGTCTGTGGTCCACGCTGATCGCCTATATGATCTCGATCCCGATGGGCATCCGCAAGGCGCTGCGGGACGGCTCGCGCTTTGACACCTGGACCAGCGGTTTCATCATCGCCGCCTATGCGATCCCGTCGTTCCTGTTTGCAATTATGCTGCTGGTGCTGTTTGCCGGCGGTTCCTACTGGCAGATCTTCCCGCTCCGGGGCCTCACCTCCGACAACTGGGATCAGCTGAGCCTGATCGGTAAGATCGGCGATTATGCCTGGCACATCGCGCTGCCGGTGCTCGCCTCGACCATCGGCGCCTTTGCCACGCTGACGCTGCTGACCAAGAACTCCTTTCTGGACGAGATCAAGAAGCAATATGTGATGACCGCCCGCGCCAAGGGCCTCAGCGAGAACCGGGTGCTGTACGGTCACGTGTTCCGCAACGCGATGCTGATTGTGATTGCCGGCTTTCCCTCGGTTTTTATCGGCGTGTTTTTCTCCGGCTCGCTGATCATCGAGACGATCTTCTCGCTCGACGGACTTGGCCGGCTGGGGTTTGAGGCCGCGGTGGCGCGCGACTACCCGGTGATTTTCGGCACTCTGTTCATCTTCGGCTTGATGAGTCTGGTTGTCGGCATCGTCTCGGACCTGATGTATGTGCTGGTCGACCCGCGCATCGACTTTGACAAGCGGGAGGGCTGACTGATGGCACTTTCCCCCCTGAACCAGCGCCGCTGGAACAATTTCCGCAAGAATAAGCGCGCCTACTGGTCGCTGATCCTGTTCACCGTGCTGTTCACATGTTCGCTTTTTGCCGAGTTCATCGCCAACGACAAACCAATCCTGGTGAGCTACCGCGGCGGGATCTACGCACCGGTGTTCAAATTCTACCCCGAAACCCGTTTCGGCGGCGATTTCCAGACCGAGGCGATCTACAGCGATCCTGAGGTGGAATGCCTGATCCGCTCCGGCGGGATCGAGGACTGCTTTGACGAACCCGAACAGATCCTGGAAGAAATCGCCGCTGGCACCTATGCCGCGGAGGGGTTCCAGCAGGGCTGGACCCTTTGGCCGCCGATCCCCTACAGCTTCAACACCACCGTTGACCGTCCCGGTGCCGCGCCGCTGCCGCCCAATGGCCAGAACCTGCTGGGCACCGATGACACCAAACGCGACGTGCTGGCACGAGTGATCCACGGCTTCCGCTTGTCGATCCTGTTCACCCTGATCGTGACCGGTGCTGCCACGGTGCTGGGCATCCTGGCCGGTGCGGTGCAGGGTTTTTTCGGCGGCTGGCTGGATCTGGTGTTCCAGCGCATCATTGAAATTTGGAGCTCCACCCCGACGCTTTATGTGATCATCATCATGTTTGCGATCCTGGGGCGCGGTTTCTGGCTCTTGGTGTTCCTGATGATCCTGTTCGGCTGGACTGCGCTGGTCGGCGTGGTACGGGCCGAATTCCTGCGTGCCCGCAATCTTGAGTACGTCCGTGCCGCCAAGGCGCTGGGGGTCGGCAATATGACCATCATGTTCCGCCACATGCTGCCCAATGCAATGGTGGCAACGCTGACCATGCTGCCCTTTATCGTGACCGGCACTATTTCGGCGCTGGCGGGGCTGGACTTCCTCGGCTTCGGCCTGCCGTCCTCGGCGCCAAGCCTGGGGGAGCTGACCCTGCAGGCCAAGCAGAACCTGGAGGCCCCCTGGCTGGCCTTCACCGCCTTCTTCACCTTTGCCATCATGCTGTCGCTGCTGGTCTTCATCTTTGAGGGCGTGCGCGATGCCTTCGACCCGCGGAAGACGTTTTCATGAGGATGCTGTCGAAGCACGGCAATAGGGCGAAGCCTGCCTGGGGAGGCGCAGCCCGGGCCGCAAACGTCCCGGGCGAAGAACGGGGCAATGGAGCCGCAAAAGAATGACCGCAAATTCTTCCCCCCTCCTGAACGTCCAGAACCTCCGCGTCTCCTTCCGCCAGGACGGCAAGGTGACAGAGGCCGTGCGCGGCGTCTCCTTCTCCGTCGGCCGCGGCGAGACGGTTGCCCTGGTGGGCGAAAGCGGCTCGGGTAAATCGGTCTCGGCTCTTTCCACTGTGTCGCTGCTGGGCGACAGCGCCATGGTGAGCGGCTCCGTCACCTACGGCGGCACCGAAATGGTGGGCGCCGATGAGAAGCACCTGATGGATGTGCGCGGCAATGACATCAGCTTCATCTTTCAGGAGCCGATGACCTCGCTCAACCCGCTGCACACCATTGAACGCCAGCTGGAGGAATCCATCGCCCTGCACCAAGGGCTGACGGGCCGCGCGGCGCGGGAGCGTATTCTGGAGCTGATGAACAAGGTCGGCATCCGTGACGCGGAAAGCCGGCTCAGCGCCTATCCGCATCAGCTGTCGGGCGGCCAGCGGCAGCGGGTGATGATTGCCATGGCGCTGGCCAACAAACCCGACATCCTGATCGCGGACGAACCCACGACGGCGCTGGATGTGACCATCCAGGCGCAGATTCTGGACCTTTTGGCGGACCTTAAGAAAAGCGAGGGCATGGGGCTGTTGTTCATCACCCATGATCTTGGCATCGTGCGCCGCATCGCCGACCGTGTCTGCGTGATGAAGGACGGTGAAATAGTCGAGGAAGGCCCGGCGGCAGAGATCTTTGCCAATCCGCTGCACGCCTACACCCGGAAACTGCTGGCAGCCGAGCCATCGGGAACGCCTCCGCCGGTGCCGGATGACGCCAAAGAGCTGGTGGCGGCGCAGGACCTGAAAGTCTGGTTCCCGATCCAGCGCGGCCTGTTGAAACGCACAGTCGGCCATGTGAAGGCGGTGAACCCGATGTCGCTCTCGGTGCGGAGTGGCGAAACCCTGGGTATCGTCGGCGAATCCGGGTCCGGCAAGACCACGCTGGCACTTGCCATCATGCGGCTGATTGCCTCCGAGGGCGCGGTCACATTCCAGGGGCAGGACCTGCGCAAATGGTCCACCCGCGACCTGCGTGCTTTGCGCAAGGATATGCAGATCGTGTTCCAGGATCCCTTCGGCTCGCTCAGCCCGCGGATGACCTGCGCTCAGATCATCTCCGAGGGGCTGGCGATCCACAAGGTCGACCAGCACCGCAAACCCCGCGAGCTGGTGGCCGAGGTGATGCAGGAGGTCGGCCTGGACCCGGCGGCGATGGACCGTTACCCGCATGAGTTTTCCGGCGGTCAGCGCCAGCGCATTGCCATCGCCCGCGCCATGGTGCTGCGCCCCAAACTGGTGGTGCTGGACGAGCCGACCTCGGCCTTGGACATGACGGTGCAGGTGCAGATTGTCGAGCTGCTGCGCGACCTGCAGACCCGTTACGGGCTTGCCTATCTGTTCATTTCCCACGACCTCAACGTGGTGCGGGCGATGTCGCATCAGGTGGTGGTGATGAACCAGGGCGACGTGGTAGAGACCGGTGCGGCGGAGGCGCTGTTCACCAACCCGCAGGCAGACTACACCCGCAGGCTGCTGGCGGCGGCGGGGTAACCCGCCCCGGGTTAACCCTCTGGCAGGCTTTGCAGCATTTATGCGCGCGCTGCCGGCACAACGCCCACAAGTTGCGGCAGTGCGATTGACCAAATGTTTCGCGCGCGAAACATTGCGGCAGCGGTGCTGACCTATCTGTGTCACCCCGGAACAGGCGGAAACCTCCCGCGCCCGCAGGCCCGCCCGGCTGATGCCGGACGGGCCTTGGCGGCCTTGGGCCAGGCTCAGCGCCGCTGGCGCTGAGCCTGGCCCAACGGAAGCGCTGTGCCATATGGCGCAGCGGCGACGGGCGGGAGAGGCTGGCAATCCGGGAGAGATTTCAGACCGCTGTACTGTGGGCAGCCGTGCTGAGATCATAGGCGTCAAAGCTGCGGGCGATCATCCGGGTCAGCGGACGGGCCTCCTCGCGGATCGCAAGGCCTTGGGCGGACACCGAAAGCATGCCAGGGAAGGCGGCGCCGGCCTCGGCGAACATCCTTTCCAATCTTGCGGCAGGCACGGCAAAGCGCGACAGGATCTCCTCCCGGCTGATCCGGAAGTCGCACATCAGCGCCTCGATCAGCCGTGCCCGCAAGAGATCTTCGCCGCTGAACCCGTGGCCGCGAGCAGTGGCGAATTGCCCGTCGCGGATAGCACGGATATAGGCCGATGTGCCCGGTGCATTTTGCGCATAGCCCTGTGGAAACCGTGAGATCGCCGAGGCGCCGACCCCGATCAGCACCTCCGCTGGGTCATTTGTATAACCTTGGAAATCACGCCGCAGCCGCCCGGTCCGCTGCGCCACCGCCAGCCCGTCATCGGGCCGTGCAAAGTGATCGATACCGACCTCCCGGTAGCCGTCCCTCAGAAACAGCCGGCGGGCGGTCTCAAACAGCTGCAGCCGGGCTTCGGGCGTTGGCAGAGTGTCCGAGCGGATCATGCTTTGCCGCCCGGCCATCCAGGGCACATGGGCATAGCCGTAAACCGCCACCCGGCCTGGGGTCAGCGAAACGAGCTTTTGCACGCTTTCGGTCATTCCTGCCGGTGTCTGATAGGGCAGCCCGTACAGGATATCGGCGTTCAGGCCGTCAATCCCATGGCTGCGCAGCTGTTCGATGGCCGTCCGGGTCGCCTCGAAGCTTTGGATGCGGCCAATCGCCTGCTGAATGGTGCTGTCGAAATCCTGAACCCCGACCGTGGCATGAGTCATGCCGGACCCGGCCAGCGCCTCCAGCCGCCGGTCCCCGATCTCATTCGGGTCGATTTCAACCGAGAACTCCGCCCGGGGCGCCAGTGGAATGGCCTCTGCGATGGTTCTGGCCAGATCGCGGATCAGCTCAGCGTTCAGGATCGTCGGAGTGCCGCCGCCCCAATGCAGGCGTGACAGCGTCACGCCCTCTGGCAGCTGCTGCCGCAGCAGTGCAATCTCGGCCTTCAATACCTGAACATAGGCCTCCACCGGCGCGTCCGAGCGGGTGCCCTGGGTGCGGCAGGCACAGAACCAGCACAGCCTGCGGCAGAACGGCACATGCACGTACATGGAAATACTGCTGCCGGGGGCAACCTTTGACACCCAGCTGGAAAACCGGGCGGGATCCACTGCGTTTCCGAAATGCGGCGCCGTCGGGTAACTTGTATAGCGCGGCACTTTGGCGTCGAATAATCCGAGTTCGGCCAATTGAGGTTTCTGATCCATTCCTTTAGTTTTAGGCACGCCTGACAGGCAAACCTTGACCCAGATCAACCGGGATCCCCTGATGCACGCTCCAGTATTGTCACAGTCCAGATGCGGCGACTGCCCGATCCGCCACCGCGCCGTCTGCGCGCGCTGCAACGCGGATGAGCTGGAGGAGCTGGATGCGGTCAAATACTACCGCACCTATGAGGCCGGCCAGCCGGTCATCTGGTCCGGCGATGTGATGACCTTTGTCGGGTCCGTGGTGTCGGGCATTGCCTCGCTGACCCAGACGATGGAGGACGGGCGCACCCAGATGGTGGGGCTGCTGCTGCCCAGCGATTTTGTCGGCCGGCCCGGACGTGAAGGGGCGGCATATGATGTGGTGGCGACCACCGACGTCGTGATGTGCTGCTTCCGCAAGAAACCGTTTGAAGAGCTGATGGAGCGCACCCCGCATATCGCCCACCGGCTGCTGGAGATGACGCTGGATGAGCTGGACGCCGCCCGCGAATGGATGCTGGTGCTGGGCCGCAAGACAGCGCGCGAGAAGATTGCCAGCCTCTTGTCGATCATTGCCCGGCGCGATGCCTCGCTGACACCGCGCGGCGCCACCAGCCGCATGGTGTTCGACCTGCCGCTGACCCGCGAGGCGATGGCGGATTACCTGGGCCTGACACTGGAAACCGTGAGCCGGCAGATTTCGGCTTTGAAGAGGGACGGTGTTATTGAGCTGGAAGGCAAGCGTCACGTCACAGTGCCCGACATGCGCCGCCTGATGGAAGAGGCCGGCGACGACAGCGACGGCGGCTTCCTGGGCTAAGGCCGCATTTCCTGCAATCCCATATTTGTTCTCTACCAGCCAGCCCGCCACCCGTACCGCGGGGCTGAGCGGGCCTGAGGCGCGCAGGCTCCACAGCCGCAGGTCCCGTGGCAGGCTGGCCCGGATGTCAAATGCCGCCACCAGCTTGCCGCTGGCCAGCAGCGGCTCTGGCGATGAGCCTGCCGGATTGGGGGGAGCACGGTTCGGGTTATGCCCAGGCCATGGCGTATCTATCACAGGCACAGGCACAGGCACAGGCACAGGTGCCGGGCGGCATGATCGGGTTGCGCATCGGGACCTCTGAATTGGTGCGCCGCGGGGTGGAGCCAAAGCACGACGGCGCTTAGCGGAGCTGATGACCTGTGGCCTGCGGCCAGAGGTCCCGGTGGCGCTGGCGGGGAAAACTGCAGAGTTCCGCGAGGCTTTTCAAGGGATGCACTACGTCCGCCAGGGCTAAGACTGGAAGAACAGGGAGGGGGTCTCCCGCGCCTGCGCGTGCCCGGCTGTGCCGGACCCGCTGGCAGCCTTGGGCGTGGCACCGCACAGCCTT
>NZ_JAKFZM010000033.1:0-46226 GCF_021654205.1 Leisingera sp. MMG026
TGAAATTCAGGGGGTAGCTCAATGTTTCTTCCCCGGAGGTACTCATCGTCTTCGACAGCGCTCTCATGCTGCAGTTCACACACGAACCTGGCACGCACCATTGCACCAAATTCATTTTGTGCATCCACGCACCCATCTGACATGTAGCGCCATCGTCCCATTGATGCCCTGCGCCAACCACCAAAATCAGCGGTGGACAGGCTGGTAAGGCGGTTTGAAATGAGCCTTTGGCAAATCGTCGAGGCATGGAATGGGCGTTGATGATGTGACCGACCCCGACGGCATCACTTTGCCAAGGTGGGCCTGCAGCGATCCACAAAGGAGAGCGGTCATGTCAGAGATTATCACGGCCGGGCTCGATCTGGGGAAGAATGTGTTTCAGGCTCACGGGGCAGATGCAGCGGGGCAGCCTGTTCTGCGCAAGAAGCTGCGGAGGGGTCAGGTGCCGGCCTTCTTCAGCGGGTTGCAGCCCTGTGTTGTCGCGATTGAAGCCTGTGGCGGCGCTCATTTCTGGGGCCGTGAGATCAGCAAACTGGGCTGTGATGTACGGCTCATCCCTCCCGCCTATGTGATTCCCTTTGTCAAACGCCAGAAGAATGATGCAGCCGATGCCGAAGCGACCTGCGAGGCCGCGCTGTGTCCGGCAATGCGCTTTGTACCAATAAAGAGCGAAGAGACACAGCGCGCGGCTATGGTGTTTCGCGTGCGCGAGCTTCTGATCCGGCAGCGGACCCAGGCCATCAATGCACTGCGAGGGCTTTTGAGCGAGTTCGGACAGGTCGCACCGCAAGGGGCGGCCAACGCGTCGAAGCTGATTGCAATCGTCGATGACCCGGAAAGCGGCTTGCCAGCCGATGCCGCCTCCACACTCAAGGTGCTGATCACGGCCCTGACCAAGTTGGAGGCAGAGATTGTCAAACTCGATGCCGGGATCGCCCGCCGGGCCAAGGAAAACGACGTGGCGCGCCGCCTGATGACGGTGCCGGGCATCGGCCCGCTGATCGCTACGGCCATCGCGACCCTTGCTCCGCCACCCGAGACGTCCCGCAAGGCCCGGGACTTTGCGGCATGGCTCGGCCTCACGCCCCGCCAGCATTCGACAGGCGGCAAACAGCGGCTCGGGGCCGCAACGACCCTCCCGGGACATTGCGTGTCGCAATGCCCTGCCGGGCAGCGGATGGGCGAGCGGTCCCTGAGGCGCCTGCTGATCATTGGCGCCAACAGCGTCATCATCAAGCGTCATGTCCATGCCGAGGCCAAGCCAGGCACGTGGCTGGGCGGGATGTTGTCACGCAAGCCACCAATGCTGGTGCGCGTTGCGCTGGCGAATAAAATGGCGCGGATCGTCTGGGCCTTGATAGCCCGGGGTGGCGTCTACCAGTCTCCGGCCACGGTGGCATGAGCCAGCGGTAGGCCGCGAGGACGTCGGAGCACAAGAGGGCAAGGAGCAGTTTGGCGCAACAGTCGTGAGACGGGATCGGAAGAACCAGCCTGCAACAAAGTGCCTGTGAGCACGCGGCGTTGATTTGGGGGCTGATCCGCGAACACCATACGGGCCCTGCGGCGTGTGTGACGCCGAATACATGTCAGCACCCGATGACGCGCCAAGATCAGCTTAGAAAATACTTCTTGCGCAAGGGGCGGTTATACATGTTGCAGAACTTATCGTCGGGACGCGCTTCCCCCTTCCCCCTATGAAGTCAAGCCACGCGTTTAATCTCGGCTTGGCCGAGTGCATTGAAGCGGTTCATGAGGGCAATGCGGATGTGGATTTCGGCGGTCTGCCGGTCGGGGTCTCGTGAAGCGATCCTTCCTCCGAAGGATTTGAGACTGCGCATCCATTGCCCGGCAGTGCATTGCGCAGCAATGTCACGAGAGGGTCGCCTCGATCCGACTTCGGACGTGATAGCCTGGCCAGCGTTTCCAGATCGTCCGCGCAAGGCGCCAGGTCGCCTTGAGAATGTCATTGCGGGCGCTCGCTGCGGGGCAATCCTCCTTCCAGAGGAGCCTCGCTCTTGCGGATGGGTATGATGGCGGTGCCGCCGCGCTTAAGGATTGCGGGGTGGCATCTGCGGGTGTCGAAGGCCCCATCGCCGGTCACTGTGCCGATCAGTTGATCCGGTGGGATCTGGTCAAGCAGGTCAGGAAGGACGGGACTGTCGCCCTCACGGTTTGAGGTGAATTCCACGGCCCGGATGTCGCCGGTGCCTGTGTCCATCGCAAGATGAACCTTGCGGTATTGGCGCCTGCGCCGGGTGCCGTGCTTCCGCGCCAGCCATTCGCCATCACCAAGAAACTTGATCCCTGTGCTGTCCACTAGCTGGTTGAGGGGGGGCGTCCGACGGCTCGAGATTCCGATGGCGATGTTCTTCTGTCTGCGGCCAGGGTGGAAAAGTCGGGAACCGGTCAATCCAGACCAGCCATATGCAGAATGCTCGACACCATCCCGGTCGTTTGCCGGAGCGGCAGGCCGAACAGCACTTTCACCATCAGGCGAACTGGATCGCCGCATCGGAAAACACCGACGGCCGTCCTGGGCGTCCGGCCTTAGGGGCATGCCATACCATGTCCTGGTCTAGCCAGATCAACAGAGAACCACGCCGTTTCAGGGCCTTGTTATAGGACTTCCAGTTCGTAGTGCGATAGCGGGCAGGTTCAGGCTTGCTCATACCGAGCAACTTAACTTACCGGATTCGCAACGTGAATCCCTACACCAAGGAGTTCTGCAACAACGCCGAGTGGGCGCCAAATCTGGTTTTCCAGTAAACACAGGGCTTCCTTGACGCACCCGAAGGCCTCGTTCAAGTTTCCCCTGTGTTCACCATTCCAATTAAATGCGATCCCCCCAGCCCCAGTTCCGCCGGTTCGTCGTTAGGCGTCAGCTTTGCTGGTCGCGGATTTCAGCCACTATGATCTCCATCTGGTCGGCGGGCAGGTAGCCGCGCAGCAACTCATTGCCCAGCACAAAGGTCGGGGTGCCTGAGATTGCCATCTTCTGTGCCAGCGCGCGGGTCTGGCGCAGCACGGCCGTCACCTCTTCGCTGTCCATCTTGGCAAAGATCGCATCGCCATCCAATGACAGCCCGTCCGCGATCCGGCGCAAGGCCACCTCGTTCGGCTCGCTGCCGAATTCAATCAGCGCATCATGCACTTGCTTATAGGCGTCATTCCCCGCAACCAGTTTGGTTGCCACGGCAAAGCGCGACGACAGCACCGAGGCTTCGCCCAGGATCGGGAACTCCTTGATCACCAGGCGGATATTGCCGTCGCCTTTCACCAGCTTTTCCACCTCGGGGGCTGCCCGGCGGCAGTAGCCGCAGCGGTAGTCCATGAACTCAACCAGGGTGATGTCGCCATCCGGGTTGCCGCCGACCCAGGAATAACCATCGTTCTGCAGCTCTGCCAGATTGTCTGTGACCAGCGTGTCATCGCGGACAGCCTCGGCCTGCTGCTGGCGCTGTTCCAGCAGATCAACCGCTTCCAGGATCAGCTCGGGGTTCTCCAGCAGATAGGCACGGATCTGTTCGCCAAAAGCCTCACGTTCGGCTTCTGACATATTGCTGAGGTCCAGCGCCTGCGCCGGGGTGCTCAGCAGGGCGAGGGCAGTGGCTGCCGCCGTGGCAGCGCGGGTAAAGGGTTTCATTTTCGTCTTTTCCTTTTCTGAGCTTGTTCATAGGCCGCCAGCACATCCTGTGCCCGCCGCGCGGCGGCGGATCCTGCAGGCAGCTGGGCGACGGCCCGTTTGGCATGAATTCCGGCGTCATCCAGACGCCCTTGCAAGGCATAGCGTTCGGCGGTGACCAGCGCCGCCAGGCCGCGCTGGCCGGTCTTGGCGTAGGCCAGCGACATGTCGCGCAGCAGCACCTGGTTGCGGAAATCGATGGCGCGGGCGCGTTCCATGGATTGCAGCGCCGCTTTCGGCTGGCCCGCGGCCAGCTGCGCACGCCCGTAACCGGAAAGGATCAGCGGGTCCTTGGGGGCCAGTTTCACCGCCTTGCCATAGGCCGCCAATGCGGCGCCCCATTGCCGGTTCTCTATCAGGATCTGTCCCTTCAGCTCATGATAGAAAGGATCGGAGGGCCGGATCGCCAGCGCGCCATTTACCGCCTTTAGGGCCTTCTTTAAATTCCTCTGCCGGTGATAGGCGGCGGCCTCGCGCATCAGGCGCACGTCTTTGTACTGTTCCTCGCGCACCCGGCGCAGGGTCCATTTCGGGGCACGGGTAAACCCCGACAGCTTGCCGCGCACCCGGGCGAACCAGTATTGCGCCTCAGCACTGGCCTCGCCCTTGTCGCCATGCGCCGCGAGATAGGCCTGAGCGGCGCGGATACGGTCGCGGCTAAGCGGGTGAGAGCGGGTATAGGGGTCCTGGCTGCCGGCACTCAGCACTTCCTGACCGGCAAAGGCGCGGTGCAGATCGACCAGCCCCTGCGGGCTGATGCCGGCACGGTTGAGGTAATCCGCGGCAGAACGGTCGGCCGAGCTTTCTTCGGCGCGGGTATGGGACAGAAACCTGCGCAGCGCGGAATTCTGCGTGCCGATGGCAATGCCGCCCGCGGCGTCGCCCGCACCCGCAGCCGCGGCCAGAACCGCAAGCGCCACGCCTAAACCGGCAGCGCTGCTGGCTGAGCGCAGGTTCTGCATCCGTCGCGCCAGGTGGCCATTGGTGATATGGGCCGCCTCATGGGCGATTACCGCCTGCAGCATCTCGGGGGAGGTCACCTTGAGGATCAGCCCGTAATTCACGAATATCGTTCGCGAATCCAAGACAAAGGCATTGAAGGCGGAATCGTTGACCAGCAGGATCCGGACCCGGTTCGCATTCAACCCCGCGGCCCGCAGCACTGGTGCGGCCAGCTTGTTCAGACCGTGTTCCACGTCAGGGTCACGCAACAGCGAGATCGACGCCGCCTGCGCCGCCGCTGCAAATTGAAACAGCGCGCAAAGCACAAGAGCCGGGATTGACGCCAGCCGGAAGAAACGGTCAAAACTCATGCGCGCACCATGGGAGATCAGAATGCGAAACTCAAGCCGATCCAGCGTTGATCCGTTTATTGTGATGGACGTGATGGAGGCCGCCCGCAAGGCCGAGGAAGCAGGCCGCCATATCATCCATATGGAGGTGGGCCAGCCATCGACGGGGGCGCCCTCCGGTGCGCTGAAGGCGCTGGGGAATGCGCTGGAAAACAATGCTTTGGGCTATACTGTTGCACTGGGTCTGCCGGAGCTGCGCCAGCGTATCGCGCGGCTGTACGGCGACTGGTATAATGTTGATCTCAATCCGGATCGGGTGATCGTGACGCCGGGCTCCTCCGGCGCCTTTCTGCTGAGTTTCACCGCGCTGTTCGACAGCGGCGACCGGGTGGGGATCGGCGCGCCGGGCTACCCGTCCTACCGGCAGATCCTGAAGGCGCTGGGGCTGACGCCGGTGGACATTCAGACCGCACCGGAAAACCGGCTGCAGCCAGTGGCCGCGGATTTGAAGGGGCAGGATCTGGCGGGCCTCATGGTGGCCTCTCCCGCCAATCCATCGGGCACCATGCTGGACCGTACCGCGATGGGCGATCTGATCGACGCGGCGCGGGGTGAGGGCGCCAGTTTCATCTCCGACGAGATCTATCACGGGCTGGAGTATGAGGCGAAGGCGGTCACCGCGCTGGAGCTGACGGATGAGGCTTATGTTATCAATTCCTTCTCCAAGTTCTTCTCGATGACCGGCTGGCGGGTGGGCTGGATGGTGGTGCCCGAGGATCACGTGCGGGTGGTGGAACGTATAGCCCAGAACATGTTTATCTGCGCCCCGCACGCCAGTCAGGTGGCGGCACTGGCGGCGCTTGATTGCGAGGATGAGATGCGCGAAAACCTGGCCGTCTACGCAAAGAACCGCCAGCTGATGCTGGATGGGCTGCCTAAGGCCGGTTTCACCAAAATCGCGCCGCCGGACGGGGCGTTTTATGTCTATGCCGATGTGTCGGACCTGACCGCGGACAGCCGCTGCTTTGCCGCGGAAATCCTTGATAGTGCGGGCGTTGCAGTGACACCGGGGCTGGATTTTGACCTTGTTCGTGGCGCCACCACACTGCGTTTCTCTTATGCGCGATCGACGGCGGATATTGAAGAAGGGCTGGCGCGGCTGGAGAAATTCATGGCCGCGCGCGGCTGACCACAGAAGGCGGATTTTCAATCCGGGCGGAATTGCCTAGTCTGCGCCGAAAACCAAGAACCGGGGTTCAGGCATGGGCAGACTGCTTTCCTTCATAACGCTGATCTGGCTGCTGGCAGCGGGGACTGGGACCGGGGCCTGGGCGCAAGGCTTCAGCGGGCTGGCGCGCATTGATGCGGAGGCCAGCCACACCCGCGATGCCGGACGGGGCGCCGAGATCACGCTGGGCCTTAGCCAGGGGGTTCCGTACCGGCTGTTCACCCTGGTGGAGCCGCCACGGCTGGTGCTGGATTTCCAGGAGGTCGATTGGACCGGGTTGACGGCGGAAAATCTGCTGCAGAGCGAGCAGATCACCGCGGCGCAATTCGGCACCTATGTGCCAGGCTGGTCGCGTTTGGTTTTGCAGCTGGCAGAGCCGATGAAGGTTTCCACGGCAGCTATGACTGTGGACCAGGTGACCGCCGCCGCCCGGCTGGCAGTATCGCTTGCGCCTGCCACGGCGGAAGAGTTTGCCGCCAGCGCCGGCGCCCCGCAGGATCCGCGCTGGGATCTGCCTGCGCCGCAATCCATGCCGGGCAAGGGCGCGCGCGATGAAAATGCACCGCTCCTGGTGATGCTTGATCCCGGACATGGCGGCATTGACCCAGGGGCGGAGACCGAGGTGGTCATTGAGAAACATCTGATGCTGCAATTCGCGCGGGAGCTGGGCGAAGCGCTGCTTCGGTCCGGCCAGTTCACTGTGCTGCTGACCCGGGATGACGACTATTTTGTCTCGCTGGAGCGGCGTATTGCCATGGCGCATCAGGCCGGGGCGGATGTGTTCATCTCGCTGCATGCCGACACGATTTCCGAGGGCCGGGCGCATGGTTCTACCGTTTATACCCTTTCCAAGGAAGCCTCCGACGTGGCCTCGGCCAAGCTGGCAGAGCGGCACCTGCGCGGCGACCTGCTGTCCGGCACTGACCTGAGCCAAGCGGACGATAACGTGACGGCGGTGATGCTGGATCTGGCCCGGCAAGAGACCCAGCCGCGCAGCGATGCCTTGGCGGTGGCGCTGATTGACGGGCTGCGGGGGCAGGGGCGGCCGATCAACAACCGGCCGCTGCGCTCGGCCGGGTTTTCGGTGCTGAAATCGGCTGATATTCCTTCTGTTCTGGTCGAGATCGGCTTTCTGTCCAGCAAGCGGGACCTTGAGAACCTGGTGGATCCGGATTGGCGGGCCCAGGCCGCGCGCGGCATTCTGAACGGGCTGATCACCTGGCGCGCGCAGGACGACGCCCGCCGCACGCTGGTGCGGCAATAGGGGGCAGCGATGAAACTCATCTGGATGTCGGATCTGCATTTCGAGGCTGAGGGGCTGGTTTTGGGGCATGACCCGCGTTTGCGGCTGCAGGCTGCGGTTGATTTTATCGCCAAGCACCATTCTGATGCCTCTGCCTGTCTGATCACCGGCGACCTGGTGGAAACCGGAACGATGCAGAATTACAAGGCGTTGAAGGGGTTTCTTGACAGCTTGCCGATGCCGGTTCTGCCAATGGCCGGCAATCATGATGACCGGGCGGCGCTGCGTGCGGTGCTGCCGTTGCCGGGAACCGCAATGCCCGGGTTTATCCAGTACCGGTGCGATTTCGGGGATCTTTCTGTGCTGTGCCTGGATACGCTGATTCCGGGCGCGGCTGCGGGTGTTCTCTGCGCAGAGCGGATGCGCTGGCTGAAGACAGAGCTGGACGCGCTGAACGGGCGGCCCGCCATCGTGGCCATGCATCACCCGCCGATGATGCTGGGACTGCCGATGCTGGATCCGGACAATCTGCGAAACGGGGACGCGCTGCTGACGTTGCTTTCCGGTTACTCCAACGTGCTGCATCTGCTGGCGGGGCATGTGCACCGGCCCTGCTCCGGCACAGCGCGGGGCATTTCCTTTACCACTGCAAAATCAGTGCTTTACCAGGCTCCGCCACCGTGCCCTGATTGGGACTGGAGCAGCTTCAGACCCGCCGCCGAGGCCCCGGCTCTGACGGTGCTGGAGCACAGCCCAGGCGGGCTGACCCTGCAGCAACTCCAGTTCTGTGACTACGGCTTGGGTGCTCCCGTCACGTAAGACACCGCACAGGGCGGGGAATTGTGCTAGAATTCTCCCATCTCTCTGGCATATATCCGCTGTTTCCTGTTTTGACCCGGGGGACTGCCGCACCTATATAGGCGGCACCTCGCGAGAAAGGCCAAACCCGTGCTTAGGTTCATACTCTCCTTCTTTGGTTCCATCTTCAGCACCCTCACCCTTGGGGTGGCGATGGTGGCGCTGACCATTGGCGCGGTGTTCTGGATCTACGGTCGCGATCTGCCAAGCCACGACTCGCTGTCGCAGTATCAGCCGCCGACCATCAGCCGGATTTATTCCGGCGAAGGCCACATGATCGACGAATTCGCCAAGGAGCGGCGCCTGTTCACACCGTCGGCGGACATTCCGGATCTGGTGAAACAGGCCTTTATCTCGGCGGAGGATAAGAATTTTTACAGCCACGGCGGCTATGATGCCCGCGGTATTGCTGCGGCAGCGATTGAGGCGGTGCGCTCGCGCGGGGCAAATGTGCGCGGCGCCTCAACCATCACCCAGCAGGTGATGAAGAACTTCCTGCTGTCCGGCGACCGCCGCGCCGAGCGCAAGATCAAGGAGATCATCCTTGCCACCCGGCTGGAGGAGACGCTTAATAAGGAGCGGATCCTGGAGCTGTATCTGAACGAGATTTTCCTAGGCCAAAACTCTTATGGCGTGACGGCGGCGGCGCAGACCTATTTCAACAAGACCCTTGGCGAGCTGGCCCCGCATGAGGCGGCAACGCTGGCTGCAATGCCCAAGGCGCCGTCGGATTACCACCCGGTGCGCCAAAATGAACGGCTGCTGGCGCGGCGGAACTATGTGCTGCGGGAGATGCGCGAGAACGGTTATATCTCGCGGGATGTCTACGGCGTCGAGGTGGCGCAGCCGCTGCGTTCGGTGCAGAACGGCGATTTCGAGGGCTTCCGCACTGCGCTGCCGCCGCGCGACTACTTTACCGATGAAATCCGCCGCCAGCTGACCCAGGACTTTGGCGAGGGCGAGTTTTTTACCGGCGGCTTTACCGTGCGGGCCACCATCGACCACGAAATGCAGGCCGAGGCGGCGCTGGCGATGCGCGGCGGTTTGCAGAAGTACGACCGCTCGCGCGGGAAATGGCGCGGTACCGGCGTGACGCTGGAGGAGGCGCAGCTGGCTGATGAGGCCAGCTGGCGTGCCGCGCTGGCCAGTGCCGACGTGTCCCGGGACATTGAACTGGGCGGCAAATGGTATCCGGCCGTGGTGCTGGACGTTGGTGATAAATCGCTGACCGTCGGTGTCGAAGACAATGAGGGCACGGGCACGGTGCCGCGCTCTGACATCAAATGGATGCAGGGCAGCTTTGCCGCGAATTTCACCCGCGGCGATGTGGTGCTGGTCCGGGCCGAGGAAAAAGATGGCACCTTCAGCCATTGGTCGCTGCGTCAGGTGCCGGAAGTGCAGGGCGGCTTTGTCGCGATGGATGTGAACACCGGCCGGGTTCTGGCGATGCAGGGCGGTTTCTCCTACCAGCATTCTGTGTTCAACCGCGCGACCCAGGCGCTGCGCCAGCCCGGCTCCAGCTTTAAGCCGTTTGTTTATGCGGCGGCGCTGGACAGCGGTTACAGCCCGGCGACCATCGTGGTGGACGCCCCGATTGAGATCAACACGCCGCAGGGTCTGTGGCGGCCCAAGAACTCGTCGAACAAATTCTATGGCCCGACGCCGCTGCGGACGGGCATTGAGATGAGCCGGAACCTGATGACTATCCGCCTGGCGCAGGAGGTCGGAATGCCGGTTGTCGCGGGATACGCGGAGCGCTTTGGCGTTTATGACAACATGGGCGCCTTCCTGGCCAACTCGCTGGGGTCCGAGGAAACCACGCTTTACAAGATGGTCGCGGCCTATGCGATGTTCGCCAACGGCGGTGAGCGGGTGCAGCCCACATTGGTGGATCGGGTGCAGGACCGTTTCGGGCGCACCATCTACCGGCATGACGACCGTGACTGTGTCGAATGCGCAGACCCGGATCTGGCCCCCGGCCAGGCGCCGCGGATTGTCACTGACCGCGAACAGGTGATGGATCCGATCACTGCCTATCAGCTGACCTCGATGATGCGGGGCGTGGTGGACCGCGGCACCGCGTCGAGCGTGATCAACCTGCCGGTGCCCACTGCGGGCAAGACCGGCACCACCAATGATTCCCGCGATGTCTGGTTTGTCGGCTTCACTTCCAACATCGTGGCCGGCTGCTACATGGGTTTTGACCAGCCCCGTCCGATGGGCCGCGGCGCCTATGGCGGCACCATGTGCGGCCCGGTGTTCCAGCAGTTCATGAAAAAGGCCACCGAGAAGTTTGGCGGCGGCCCGTTCGACGTGCCGGAAGGCGGCCATTTCATCAAGATCGACCGCTATACCGGCGCACGGCTGCCCGACAATGCGTCAGGCGCCTATGTGGTGGCCGAGTATTTCCGCGACGGCGCCGAGCCGATCTTCGGCCTGACCTATGATGGCGGCTTTGCGATGGGATCGAACCTGCCGCTGATCGAAGAGGTGCAGGAATCGGGGCGCAAAGTGACCACCTCCAGCGGCGGCACCGCCGTGCTGGGGCCCAAGGCGACCTTTGGCACCATCAGTTCCGGCGGGCTTTACTGAAACAAAAGCGCTGCCTCGTGACGCGCCGCAACTTGCCGCGCGGTGGCGCCATAGGTTCCCGTGCTCCAGCGCAGATCGGGCATGATCCGGAACAGCTCCTCGCGCACCGGATCGTCCAGGGCTGAGACGGCCTGGGCGCCGGGATGGAAGCTTTCCGAGGGCGCGCCTTCGGCATAAATGATCTCGTGCTGGTCGAACAACAGGTGCACATAGGTGACAGTGCCGCCGGTTTCCTGCCGGACAGTGCTGCCGTTGACCAGATGCAGCGCCGGGACCAGAACCTCGTTTTCGTCAAACAGCAAAGTTGAAGCAGCGCCGCAAAACAGCATCCGGTGCTGTGGTGACACCAGCAGGTCGCGTTCAGCGCCGAAACACCCGGCCGGGATCCGCACCGGGGCCAGGTTGCCCGTTGCAGGCACCGTCGACTGACTGATCCAGCGCACCGGTTGCAAACCATTGTCGCGGGTGATCACCTGATCGCCCGGATGCAGCGTTTCGATGGCGCGCAGGCCTGCGGTGGTGGCAATTCTGGTTCCGGCCGCGAAGCAGATTATGTTCTCGATACCCGAGAAGCTGACCACACTGCCATCCAGAAGTGTTGCCGTGCCGGTCAGGCTGCCGCCGGTATTGTCGGTTATGTTCAGCGTGCCCTTGTCAAGCTGGCCGTTGAAATCCAGCGTGTCGCCGGTGGTTTGCCCGGTGTTGCCACCGGTGACGGTCATGTTGTTGCTGCCGCTGTCGCCGGTGTCGACTATGGTGAAATAATCGTCGCCGTCACCGCCCGAGGCTGTGTCGCCCTCACCGATGATCAGGCTGTCATCACCGGAACCACCGTCGATGGAGTCGGCTCCGGCGTTGCCTTCCAGTGTATCACCGCCGCCTTCACCCAGAAGGGTGTCGCTGCCGCTGCCGCCGGTCAGACTGTTGTCGCCTCCGGCCCCTTTGACCCAGATATCCGAAGTTCCGATGGACGCATTGAGCGTATCGTCACCGGAATGCAGGTAGTAGCGTTCGAACTCTGAGAAAGTGACGCTATCCCCGCCGACGGAGAAAGAGCCTGCTTCATCACCCGTGAAGGTGATGTTTATGCCGGTGCCGTCGCCATAGAGCTCCAGCATGTCGCCGGAGGTTTCATCGGTTTCGCCGCCCACCAGGGTTTCGCCATCAGGATTTGCCCAAACTGCAACCCAGTCGTCCCCGCCTTCGCCATAGAAGGTATCGTTACCCTCGTCCGTGTCATAGAGGTCGTTGCCATCCCCGCCATAGACAAGGTCATCTCCGGTTCCCGCCCAAAGCGTGTCGTTGCCGCTGCCGCCATAAAGCGTATCATTTCCCGCGCCGCCGGAGATTGTGTCGCTTCCCCCCTGGCCATAGATCAGATCATCGCCGCCGCCGCCGCTGATACTGTCGTCGCCATCAGCGGGGTCCTCCGGCGGCACCGTGAATGTGATGTTCGAGATCGTGTAGTCGGACCCGTCGGTGCCATCGGTTTGCAGGTTGGCCGACAGGACCAGCTGGTCAAAAGCGCCATAACCGTTGATGTCGACGGTCCCGGTGCCTGTTCCGGCCACATCTTCGGTGAAATCCCCCTGGGCGACCAGGACGCCATCTTTGTAGACCGCCCAATGGCCTTCTTCACCGTGACTATCGGAAAACAGGTGCTTGAAGGTGAAGCTGGCGTCGGTTGTATCCTGATCGAAGTCGACGATCAGCTCTTCGGAAATGCCTGATGCTTTGTCATATCCAATCTGCGCGTCAACGCCGCTGTCGGAATCGGAGATGGCCCCGGCAACGCCAAATGCACCATCGTAATAGTCAATATTGGCCGCATTGGCAGTGCCCGACAGGTCCTTGGCCGTGACCGTGAAGCCGCTGCTGGTGTCGGTGACATTGGAGTCATCGATGCTTTCCTGGGTCTCTGCCAGCCCGGCCTCAGAACTGCTGTCGCCATAGATCGTGTCATCGCCTGCGCTGCCTTCCAGGCTGTCATTGCCGTCACCGCCGAACACCATGTCGTCGTCCGCACCGGCATCAACAGTATCATCGCCGGCGCCGGCCTCAACCGTGTCCTGATTGCCCGAGGCGCCGCCGCCGCTGCCATTGTCGATCTGATCGCCATCGCCGTCGGTGTAGCTGCTGTCGATGCTATCTGCACCGCTGGTGCCCTCGACCGGGCCGTCGGTGTCTGTATAGGCGGGCGGACTGTCGGCGCTGGCCGAGCTGAATGAGTCAGGCGGGCCCAGATCCGGCACAAAATAAACGTTGCCGTCAGCGCCGAGATAATAAACCCCGCTTTCAATCTCATTGGTGTAAGGCGTGCCGCCGTGCGAGCCGGTCCAGCTCCAATTGCCGGCGCCCAGGTTCTGGTCCGTGGTGAAGGAGGAATAGGTGGACGTGATCGTATCGCCGTGATCGAGCGATCCGTCTCCAAGCTGGACAAGATACCCGCTGGGCATGGTCCCAATTCCTCAAATTCGCAGCGGGCAGGCTGCTCGCGCGTTCCAGATCCCAAAGTCAAGCAGGCCGCGTTAATTCCGCGTATTTCCGGCTTTGGAAAACGCGCGGCATTTTAGTTGGTTTTTCCGCAGCGGCTGGCGGGCCGGTGCAGGGTCTGGCCGCTTGCCCGCGGCGCAAGGGTGGTTTATCACGCAAGCCTGATCTTAGATTGCAAGGACCTCCCATGCGCGCGGAAACCCAGAACATCGTGGCGGACATCGAGAAATCGCTTGAGCTGCTGGCCCAGCGGTTGAATTGGGAAACCGCCGAATTCCGGCTGGAGGAATTCAACGCGCGGGTTGAGGACCCTAACCTGTGGGACGATCCGGACGCGGCCCAGAAGCTGATGCGCGAACGCCAGGCGCTGGTGGATGCGATCAATACCTACAAGGGCATCAAGCAGGATCTCTCTGACAACATCGAGCTGATTGAGCTGGGCGAGATGGAAGAGGACGAAGAGGTCATCAAGGATGCCGAGGCCGCGCTGAGCGCGCTGAAGGACAAGGCTGCCGAGAAGGAACTGGAAGCGCTGCTGGACGGCGAGGCCGATGCCAATGACACCTTCCTGGAAATCAATGCAGGCGCGGGCGGCACCGAAAGCTGCGACTGGGCCTCGATGCTGGCGCGGATGTATGTCCGCTGGGCCGAGAAGAAGGGTTACAAGGTCGAGCTGCAATCCGAAAGCGCAGGCGACGAGGCGGGCATCAAATCCGCCGCCTACAAGATTTCCGGCCACAACGCCTATGGCTGGCTGAAATCCGAGAGCGGCGTGCACCGGCTGGTGCGGATCTCGCCTTATGACTCGGCGGCCAAGCGGCACACCTCGTTCAGCTCGGTCTGGGTCTACCCGGTGGTGGACGACAATATCGAGATCGACGTGAACCCTTCTGATATCCGGGTCGATACCTACCGCTCCTCGGGGGCGGGCGGCCAGCACGTGAACACCACCGACTCGGCGGTGCGGATTACCCACATCCCGACCGGCATTGTCGTGACCTCCTCCGAGAAATCGCAGCACCAAAACCGCGACATTGCCATGAAGGCGCTGAAATCGCGTCTGTATCAGCAGGAGCTGGACCGCCGCAACGAGGCGATCAACGCCGCCCACGAGGCCAAAGGCGATGCAGGCTGGGGCAACCAGATCCGCTCTTACGTGCTGCAGCCCTACCAGATGGTGAAGGATCTGCGCACCAGCCACGAGACCTCGGATACCAAGGGTGTTCTGGATGGCGATCTGGACGGGTTTATGGGCGCAACGCTGGCGATGAATGTCGCCGGTAAAAGCCGCTCGGAGGCGCAGGGCGAGGACTGATCCGGCGTCGCGCTGCAAACGGCGCGCCAGCTGCAGAATGAAAGAGCCTCAGGGTGCCCGCCCCGAGGCTCTTTTTCCGTGCGCGTTCATTTTACTGTCAACTTATGATACACTAAACCTTGGGGGTTCCGGGCATTGTTTCCGGTAGTGAAACCCCGTTTTAACAATTTCAGCTATTTAACGAGGAGGACTTTGCCATGGCCACGGTAGAGTTGAATCTGACCTTTGACGGTGAAACTATGATCCCCCGGCGCGAAGGCCAAACTGACGTCCCTTGGGACAATCGGTTTCTGAACACCTACAATGTCTTTGAGAGCGACCCTGATAACCGCCTGGTTGCTGATGCGGATCTAACGGGACAGGACTGGACGGCTAAGATCGTTCGCTTCGGCGATGCCGCCAGAACCAACTTGACGCGGATCACTGATATGGACAGCGGCGCAGACCGCCGGATTGATTATCTGGAAGTCGGGTACAATTCCGTGGTGGAACTGGACTCCACCCGCATACGCCAGATCAACGGCTGGGATGGGGAGAAACACGAGGTCAAACTGGGCAACAATCAGGACGGCAGCACGTTCTCCATCATTCTGTTTGCCGAGGAAAACATCGTAAAAACCGGAAATGCCTTTGTGTTCAACATCGAAACCGGCCTGGGCGGCAGTGATGCGGACCGCGCCAAGGGGGATGTGATCACCATTGGCAACGGCGGGGCGGGCACCGTGCGCACGGGAGCCGGCGATGACAAGGTGGTGGTCCGCAAGGGGTTTGCCGAATATGTCAGCACCTCTGGCGGCGATGATACGGTGGTGATCGGTGCCAGCGGCGCCGGCATCGTCCGTACCGGGGATGGCAAGGACAGTGTCCGCACCGGCAAGGAGTGGGTTGAGCTGATCTCAACCGGCGACGGCAAGGATACGGTCGAAATCGGCTCTGGCGGCGCTGGCATGGTTCGGCTGGGCGGAGGAAGGGACGTCGTGAAAGTCTCGGAGACGGATCCCGGTTTCGGACTGAACATTCAGGGCGGCGGCGGCAGAGACACTGTTGATTTCTCGAATTTCGCAACCGGTGTGCAGTTTACGCTCGACTCGGGTGGCGCCTGGCAGAACCCGGGAGCGCCGGGCGGCGATTTGGATGCGGAGGGCGCCGGGTTCTTTCAGGAAACCAGCATCGAAAACCTGACCGGCACCTCGAAGGGAGACAGGCTTACGGGGGATGGCGGGGCCAATCTGCTTGCCGGCAAGGGCGGCAATGACCGGCTGTTTGGTTTGGCTGGCGGTGATACGCTGAACGGCGGCAGCGGTACGGACAGGCTGATCGGCGGCGGCGGTGCGGATACGTTGAACGGGGGCGGCGGCAATGACACGCTGAAGGGCGGCGGCGGCGCCGACACATTTGTATTTGCGCCAGGCAGCGGCGATGATCTGGTCAGGGACTTCATGGATGGCACCGATATCCTGCAAATCAGGGGGCACAGCGGCGGCCTTGGCAGCCTTTTTATCGAGGATGACGGCGGCGACCGTCTGATCACCCATGATGGCGGAACTATCCGGCTGGACGGCGAGGCCGGGCTTGGCCTGACCGCTGATGATTTCATGTTTGTCTGACTGCAAACTGAATTTTCCGGGACAGAAGGCGGACCGGAAGGCCCGTCTTTGCTCTGCACGGGATCCGGGCAGGACCTGACAGGCCAGGCCGCAGCGCTGATCCCGCAGGGTAATTGATAATATACATCCGGAAGGCATTTTTTAACACCGGGATCGCGGCTAGGCTGGCAAAAACACCAAATGGGAGGACAGACCGCGATGACCACCGAAAAGCCCTTTGGGGTGCCGCCGCTGCGGCCGATTTCGACGCAGATGCTGTTTGAGGCACTGCGCCGGGGCTGGGCGGACTTCCGGGCGAAACCTGTTTACGGGCTGTTTTTTGCGGGCTTTTATGTGCTGGCAGGCTGGGCCATGGCCTGGACCACGGTTCAGACCGGCACCACTTTTTGGCTGGTTCTTGCGGCGATCGGCTTTCCGCTGATCGGTCCCTTTGCAGCGGTGGGCCTATATGAGGTCTCGCACCGCCTGGAGCAGGGCAGAGGGATAGCGGTTGGCAGGATCCTTGGCGTGGTTCTGCAGCAAAGCCGCCGTCAGCTGCCGTCTATCTGCGCCATCATCATTGTGGTGTTCCTGTTCTGGTTTTTCCTTGGCCATATGATTTTCGCCCTGTTCATGGGCCATGCCACCATGACCAATATCTCCAGTTCAGCCGAGGTTTTCCTGACCGCCAACGGGCTGGCCATGCTGGCCGTCGGCACCGCAGTCGGCGCGCTGTTTGCGTTGCTGCTTTACATGATCACGGTGATTTCACTGCCGCTGCTGTTGGACCGCGAGGTGGATTTTGTCACCGCGATGATCACAAGTTTCCAATATGTGCAGCAGAATTTTCTGGTGATGATGATCTGGGCCGGTCTGATTGCGGCCGCGACCTTTGCCGCGCTGCTGCCGTGGTTCCTGGGGCTGTTTCTGGTGCTGCCGCTGCTTGGTCACGCCACCTGGCACATCTACCGCCAGGCTGCTGCTGAATAGGGTCAGCAGAAAGGCTGGCCGGTGTGCAGCAGCCGCTGGTGAAAGGGCAGCAGCTCTGCCTCATTGGCGAACCCTGCGCTGCGGGCAGCAGCCAGCACCTGTTTGGTGTCCCGGCCAAGATGTTCATAGACCATCCGCGTCACCCGTTCGCCGGTTTCGTTTTCCCGGACGGTGCGGGCGACGTAACCGGACCAGAAGTTGTTCTCCAGCGAGGCCACCCGGGCCAGATAGTTGAAGGAATAGGTCATGGCATTGCGGCGGGCGATGACAAAGGCGACACCGTCCTCGTGGCCGCTGATGTAGCCGCGGAATTCGCGGACACCGGGACTGTCAGGCAGGCCTTGGCTGCGCATCGCCTCCTTGGCTTCAAAGCCCTTTATGTATGTCACGCCTGCGTCGCGGAAGACATAGACCAGGCCAATGACGAATTTTTCATCATTGATGAAACTGCGGCGGGTGAAGCGGTAGAACCCGGACGGGAAAAACTCTTCCCTCAGCTGCAGCACACCGCGGCCCAGGAAATCGGCGAGAAAGGCACCGTTGATGACCTGGCCGGTTTTTGACAGTTTTTCCACCGGGTCGAGCAGAATGCGGGCATCCACTTCGAAAAACTGGCAGATGCGGTCCAGCACATCCGGGCGCGGAAAGCTCTCGCCGGACAGATACCGGTTGAATTGGGTCCGGTTGATCCCCAGCTGCCGCGACAGTTCTGAAATCGACGGATATTGCCGTGACAATTGACGCAAATTGGCGCCAAACATGTTTCTCAGGTCGGCGGGGGATCGTGTGTGGCTGGTCATCATTGCCCCTGATGGCGTGGCTGATTTTGGTATTTAGCACTATCTGGCAGCGCTTTACGCAAGAAATTGCCGGAGAAGTACGCGCCGCTGAACCCGATCAGCGTCACGCCTGTTGCTAATTCACGTCACCAGGCTAGTCAAGCCGACACAAAATGCAATAGGGCAGCGCGTATTTTAGCATGTTGGCGTCACCTCAATTGTTCCAGAATTGGAATGCGGCAATGCGAGGACTGGTATGATTGGAGTCATCTTATGGAGTGATGAATCCCTGAACAAAGCCGTTATTTGGTGCGATGATCAGGGTGACCTGGCTTTTTACACTAAAAAGCCAGGGGAAGACTTCCAGGAACTGAATCCGGGCGATTGGGTTGAGTTTGAACTAACTTTGAGCGGCAATTGCAGGATTGCGGAAAATCTCGCGGTATTGCTGGAACAGGGCAGCCCGGGCCTGGCAGATCGGCTGTGTGCGGCAGCGGAACGCGGCGCCGAAACGGCGGCGGCAGGGCAGGATATAGGAATCGTGGTGCCCTTTCCGCAGCATTCCGTAAAAAAGCGGCGCGTTGCGGCGCCGCTTCATGTAAGCCGGGGCTGAGACTGCCGGCCCGTGCGCGGGCCGGCTGCAGGGTCAAATTCCACGCAGCAGCGCAGCGACACCGGTGCGGGCAATCTCGGACAGGCCAAGCGGACGCATCAGATCGGCAAAGGCGTCGATCTTTTCCGGCGCGCCGGTGATCTCGAAAACAAAGCTGTTCAGCGTGCTGTCAACCACATTGGCACGGAAGATATCCGCCAGCCGCAGCGCCTCGACGCGTTTTTCGCCTTCACCGGCGACCTTGAGGATCGCCAGTTCGCGCTCTACGGCCACGCCTTCGACGGTCAGGTCATGCACGTCGCGCACCGAAACGATCCGGCCCAGCTGGGCCTTGATCTGTTCAATCACCTGCGGGGTGCCGGTGGTGACGATGGTGATGCGCGATAGATGGCCGGTATGATCAACTTCGGCCACGGTCAGGCTTTCAATGTTGTAACCGCGGCCCGAGAACAGACCGATGACACGGGCGAGAACACCGGGTTCGTTTTCCACCAGAACCGCAATTGTGTGCCGCTCCTGCACATCCGAAAACGTCGGGCGCAGGTTATAGGCGGAATGGCGGGTGGAGCCTTTTTTAATATGCAGGGCAGACATGTCGTGCCTTTCTCTCGTATGTCGCTGCCAGGAAAATTCGAATTTTCCTGGCAAATTTCTTCGAAGAAATTTGCGGCGCTGCCGCGTTACACCAGCACTGCGCCGCCGGCCTGGATAACGCCTTGCGTATCGGCCTGGCCCAGCAGCATCTCATTATGCGCCTTGCCTGACGGGATCATCGGGAAGCAGTTCTCGTGCTTTTCCACCAGGCAATCAAAGATCACCGGCCCGTCGAATTCGATCATTTCCATGATCGCATCATCCAGGTCCTTGGGATCGCTGACACAGATGCCCTTGGCGCCGAAAGCCTCGGCGAGTTTCACAAAATCGGGCAGCGATTCCGACCAGCTGTGCGAGTAGCGCTCGCCGTGCAGCAGTTCCTGCCACTGGCGCACCATGCCCAGGCGTTCGTTGTTGAGGATGAATTGTTTCACCGGCAGGCGGAACTGCATCGCGGTGCCCATCTCCTGCATGTTCATCAGCCAGGAGGCTTCGCCCGCGACGTTGATCACCAGCGCGTCCGGATGCGCCATCTGGGCGCCGATCGAGGCCGGAAAACCATAACCCATGGTGCCAAGCCCGCCCGAGGTCATCCAGCGGTTCGGATCCTCGAAATTCAGGTATTGCGCCGCCCACATCTGGTGCTGACCGACCTCGGTGGTGATGTAGCGGTCATGGCCCTTGGTCAGCTCTTCCAGGCGCTGCAGCGCAAATTGCGGTTTGATGGTCTTTTCCGAATTCCTGAAGTCCAGGCAGTTCACCGCACGCCATTCGTCGATCTGCTTGTGCCATTTGGCCAGCGCCTCGCGGTTCACCTTGCGGCCGCGCGACTTCCAGACCTTCAGGATGTCTTCCAGAACATGCGCGACATCGCCCACGATCGGGATATCGACCCGGATCACCTTGTTGATCGAGGAGGGGTCGATATCGATATGCGCCTTCTTCGAGTTCGGGCTGAAGGCGTCGATCTTGCCGGTAATGCGGTCGTCAAAGCGGGCGCCGATATTGATCATCAGATCACAGCCGTGCATCGCCATGTTGGCCTCATACAGCCCGTGCATCCCCAGCATTCCCAGCCAGTTTTTGCCCGAGGCCGGATAGGCGCCCAGCCCCATCAGGGTTGAGGTCACCGGGATGCCGGTGCCGTCCACCAGTTCGCGCAGCAATTGGCTGGCGGCATTGCCGGAGTTGATCACGCCGCCGCCGGTATAGAACACTGGGCGTTCAGCTGTCTCAAGGGCTGCGACCAGTTCGGTGATCTCTTCCATGTCGCCTTTGACTTGCGGCTGATAATGGGAGGCGGCGGGTTTCGGCCCGTTATAAGTGCCGTTTGCAAACTGCACGTCTTTGGGAATGTCGACCAGAACCGGACCGGGACGGCCCGAGGTGGCGACATGAAAGGCCTCGTGCAGGGTGCCGGCCAGCGCATCGGTGTCCTTGACCAGCCAGTTGTGCTTGGTGCAAGGGCGGGTGATGCCGACGGTATCGGCTTCCTGAAAGGCGTCCGAGCCGATCATGAAGGTCGGCACCTGGCCGGTCAGAACCACCAGCGGGATGGAATCAAGCAAGGCGTCCGTCAAGCCGGTCACCGCATTGGTGGCACCGGGGCCCGAGGTCACCAGCACAACGCCGGGTTTGCCGGTGGAGCGGGCATAGCCCTCGGCGGCGTGCACCGCGCCCTGTTCGTGGCGCACCAGCACGTGGCGGATGTCGTTTTGCAGAAAGATCTCGTCATAGATCGGCAGCACGGCGCCGCCTGGGTATCCGAAGACTACATCCACACCCTGATCCTTCAGGGCTTGGACAACCATCTTTGCGCCGGTCATTTCACGTGTCATCTGCTTTTTGCTCCAATTGGCGGCATCGTCCGTTACGCATAAAAAAAGCCCCCGATTTCAAGTCGGAGGCGCATGGGTTCGATTATGGTTTACCGTTACCGGCCCATGCGCTTGGTTCCTACGATTACGACTAGGGTGGTCACGGCCACAGGCTCCTTCTTGCGTTGCGGGCGACATTATGGGCGCTGGACAGGGGCGTCAACCGCCAAAGGTATCAAAAAAGCGCTGTATGGGGACATTTTCTTGCTTGAGGCCTGGGTGCAGCGACATTTCCGCGAAAGCTGAGGGGCGCAGTGATGCGGAAACGTTCAAAACCGGCACGCCGGTGTCCCGTTTTTGCAAGATCAGCAGATTTTCCGCGGGCAGGCTCAACTCAAAAGAGCACACAGGGAAGGATGCAAAAATGGTTCAACTTTCTGATCTGGTCGATTTGGGGCGTTATCCGATCGACCGGCCCGGCTCCGAAGCTTATGCGCGGCTGATTGCGGATCTGCAGCGCGACCTGGGGGCGGATGGCTGTGCGGTGCTGCCGGGATTTGTGCATCAGGACGGTATCGCCATGCTGGCTGCTGAAGCCGATGCGGTGGCGGAGAACGGCCACAAATCTTTCAGCCGCACCAATGCCTATTTCTCCAAAGACGACCCGGCGCTGCCGGAAACCCACCCGGTGCGCCAATTTTATGACCGCTCCAACGCCTTTATTCCGGCGGATAACTTCGGTGCGGACAGCCCGCTGCGCGCCATTTATGAGTTTTCCGGTTTCATGCCCTTCATCCGCACCGCTCTGGGGGAGCCAGAGGACCGGTTTTTCCGCTATGACGATCCGCTGGCCGATGTGATCATCAACATGGTCGAGGAGGGGCAGGGCTTTCCCTGGCATTTCGACACCAACAATTACACGGTGACACTGGCGATCCAAAACGGCGAGGCGGGCGGCGATTTCGAATATGCCCCGATGCTGCGCACCCCAGCGGATGAGAATTATGACGGCGTGGCGCGGGTGCTGGCGGGCGGTTCGCCGCTGGTGCGCAAACTGGTGCTGCAGCCCGGAGACTTGCAGATTTTCCGCGGCCGCTATTCGCTGCACCGGGTCGCCCCTGTCGAGGGTCCGCGCAGGCGCTATGTCGGTATCTTCTCCTTTGTCGAAAAGGAAGGCATGTGCGGCGGGGTTGAGCGCACCAAGCAGCTTTATGGCCGGGTACTGCCGCGGCATTACGAACGTGAAGGCCTGCGCGCTGACGCGTTGCGGGATTGATTGCTGCTTGACCCTTTGGCGGCAAGGGCACCTTGAACCCATGGGGATCCGCAGTTTGAGCGCGATTGGCAGCCGCCCGTTCCGCACAGACATGGTTCCGCTCCAATACGCCAAGCGTTTCTAAGGGCGGCTGCAGGAGAATTTCAAGGATCAGCGGCGGTCCCGCCATCGGCTGGAGCGGGAACAGGCAAGCCTTCCGGCAGGTGCGGTCTCGGTCTTTTCCAGGGCAGCTACCCGCATGAATCCGGCACCACGCGGTTCAGCGGCATCGCCATCCTGCAAGACGTTCTGAAGGCTTCCTGCACCGCACTCGGGCCATTCTTTACGGCGCTTCGGATCTTCACCACATGGCGGAGACCGTCACCCGGCCGGGGCAGTTTGATGCCGCGCTGGAACGCGCATTGGCCCGCACCGGCGGATATGCGCAAGTTATGACCTGGTACTTCCGGGGCAATTGCCTGCAGATCGGCGCGCCGGATCTTGAGCAGAAGATCTGGGAAATCTTTGCCCAGACAGGTTTCCCGCAGCGGCGGTTTTTATCCAGGTGATCCGGCAATGGGCCGATGCCGGGCGCCCTGGGGGAGGGCACCCGGCCAGCCGGGCACAACATTGTTGCAGCAATGCCGAGGATTACTCCGTCAGCGCGTTGTGCCCGAAATAGAGGAACTCCTTATCCATCCCCTGAACATCCGCGGCGGCCAGCGACAGCGACGCATTGTCCAGCATCTTAAAGCTTTTCTGATCCTTCACCCAGGCATCCGCCGGTTGCAGGGTAGACAGCGTATAGGTGGTGGTCTCCGACAGATAGTGGGTGGGGATCACCACCTTGGGCTGGATCCGCTCAACCAGTGCATTGGCTTGGGCATAGGACAGGATGTGTTCGGAGCCATCCACTGGCAGGGTCAGCACATCAATCCGGCCAATGGCATCCCAGAACCCGTCTGCCGGGTCAGGCCGGTTGTCGCCCCAGATCAGCGTGCGGATGCCGCCGGTTTCCACCACGTAGGTCACCATATCCATATGGCCCGGGTTATTGGGCGGACAGGCCTCAACCCCGAATTCGGCCAGCGCATCGGTCCACGGATACCAGCCCGGCGCCACGCAGGCGTGTTTGTCGGCGTAGCCGGTGATCTTCATGTCGGCGAACTCGAATGTGCCTACCATCCGGTCCAGCACCATGGTTGATTGCGGCCGGTCAATGGCGTCGTGATCAAAATGGGTGTGGGTGGACATGGTGATGTCAACCAGTGTCTCCGGGAATTTCTGCTTGAACCACAGCCCCCACGCGCCCGACGGATCATCCCGCCACGGGTCGAACAGGATCGAGGTGCCGCCGGGTGAGGTGATCTTGAAGGCGCAATGGCCGTAGAAATCGATTTTGACCTCGCCATCGGTGAATGACCCTGCGTTCTGCAGGTCGATCACATGGTTGTTGTTGCCGGGCTGCAGCCAGTCGGTGGATTGCGCCTGGGCGCTGGTACTGCCTAGAAGGCTGGCAGCAGTGCCCACACCTGCGGCACCTGCCGCCGCAAAGAAACTGCGCCGCGACAGCCCCGGTGCCAGATCATCTTTGCGCCCGTCCAGCCTCACCGGATCGAGGTTCTTCCTTTGCTCATCCATTGGTTCTGTCTCCCTGGTGTTTTCTGGCCGCCGCATTGGTGCAGCGATGCAATCAGGCTAGACAGGGTTGGACGTCAGGGGTGCCCCGGAAGAATATGGGGTAAATATGGGGGTCGGCCCCATAACAAGCGGCCGGAGGCCTGTGGCGGGTCTTTGCTGCGGGGAAATCCGGGCCTTGGCGCCATCTCCGGATTCTGGCAGCTTGTCAGGAAACAAGTCCGGCGCAACCGGGCTGTAAAACAAACATCGGAACGGGCAGCAGCATGGATATCACACGGCGTCATTTTGGATTTGGTCTTGCGGCTTTCGGACTGACCGCCTGCAGCAGTACGGTGCCGTCTGGCAGCGGCCCCAGCGGCGCAACCGGCCTGCCCGCAGACCTGCGCCCGGCGCCCAATACGGGCTATGATGCCTGGGTTGCTGCCTTTCGCATCCGGGCAGAGGCGCGCGGCATTTCCCAATCTACCCTGCGCGCAGCGTTCCGCGGTGCGGGTTACCTTCCCGGCGTTGTCAAACGCGACCGCAACCAGACCGAATTCAAACGCACGCTGGAGGATTACCTCTCTATCGCCGTTTCGGACGAGCGCCTGTCCAAAGGCCGCGCCGCCTTCGCCCGGCATCAGTCCACCTTGCGGGCGCTGGAGCGCGCTTACGGCGTTGATGCGGAAATCATCTGCGCAATCTGGGGGCTGGAGAGCTTTTACGGTGAGCGCCGCGGCAATGTGCCGGTGATCTCGGCCACGTCAACGCTGGCCTATGACGGACGCCGCGGAGCGTTCTTTGAAAAACAGCTGATTGCAGCGCTGAAAATCCTGCAAAACGGCGATACCACGCCTGCGCGGATGACCGGCAGCTGGGCTGGCGCGATGGGGCATACCCAGTTCATCCCAACATCTTATCAGGCCTTTGCGGTTGATTTCACTGGTGACGGACGCCGCGACATCTGGTCCGAGGATCCCAGCGACGCGCTGGCCTCCACCGCGGCCTATCTGCAGCGCAATGGCTGGACGCGAGGACAGAAATGGGGCGGCGAGGCCGGGGCGCCGGGAACCCCCGCAGGCCGTACCCTGCAGCCGCAGGCGGGCGGACCGAAGTTCCTGGTCACTGGAAACTTCAATGCGATCAAGCGCTACAACAACTCGGATTCTTATGCGATCGGGGTGGGCCATCTGGCTGACCGCATCGCAGGCGGCGGCCCGCTGCGCGCCAGTTTCCCGCCGGACCGATACGGGCTGACCAAGGATGACCGCATCCTGCTGCAAAAACGCCTGACGGCCAAAGGGTTCGATACCGGCGGCGCCGACGGTGTGCTGGGACCGAAAAGCCGTGCTGCCATCAGCGGCTTTCAGTCCAGCCGCGGATTGCCCGCAACAGGTGATCCGTCGCAGGCGCTGCTCAGCAGCCTCAGATAACCGGGCTACCCGGCCGAATTCAGCGCGATCAGATGCTGGCGCAGGTTCTCGCGCCGGCTGAGGCCCAGCTTCTGGCGGATGTTGTTGCGGTGAAAGTCGATGGTGCTGGTCTCGCGGCCTAGGGTGGCCGCGATCTCCTTGGTGGTGCGACCCATCATGATCAGCTGCATGATCTCAGTCTCCGCAGGCGTCAGCTGCTCCAGTGTCTCGGCCAGTTTGGAGGACAGGCTTGAGGTGATGTTCTTGAGATTATCTTCGACCATCTGCAAATAGGCGCTTTGCAACTCCCGGTCCGCATCCAGATGCCGCAGCTTGGCCACATAGGGCAGCACCATGCCCTTAATCTGCTGCTCGATCTGGTGTTCACTCTCGTGGCGCGAGGCCTCCACATTGTCGATCAGCACCCGCAATGCGGTATTGGCATCCTCCAATGCTTTGGTGCGGCGTTTGATGGTGTCTTCGCGCGCCCGCACAGTCTCACGCAGCTCGGCCTGGGCCTGTTTGCGCTGGGCGACCTCCAGCAGCAGCGCCAGATCGCCCTCGACCACCCGGCAGAATTCCTGCAGGCCTTTGCGGAACATCAGGGCGCGTTTGTTGCGGCGGGTGTCGAGCACGCAGATGGTGCCGTAAACCTCGCCGTCCGGCCATTTGATCGGATAGCCGATGTAGAAGGACATGGCGTGCTCCATGTCCTCGTTGTCCTGCCAGCGGGGATCGCATCGGGCGTCCTCAACCACCAGTTCGCCGTCTGCCTCAAACACGCCGAAACAATAGAGTTTTTCATTCAGGTGGTACTGGCGGCCGGGGTAATAGGGATTGTTTTCCGCCGCGTTCGAGACTTTGACCCGGTGATCCAGATCCACGGTTGCCATGATCAATGCGGCGGGCACATCGGTCAGCTCGGCCACCAGATCCACCACCCGCTGCCATTTGGCCTGGGTTTCAGGTGTGATCGGGGGGTTGTCCGTCGTCATAGCGCGTCTCCTTGGTCCGGGAGGCTAGGGCAGGGGCGGCACATCACAAAGGCAAAATTGCGGGAGAGGATCAGAACCCGGCGCCGGTCCCCTGCAGTACGCCATGCTCCAGCGCGTATCGCGTCAGGCCGGCGGTGGAGGAAATGCCCAGCTTGCGTTTGATGTTCTTGCGGTGCGTCTCAACGGTTCTGACCGAGATATCAAGCGCTTGGGCGACTTCCTTGTTGGACTTCCCCTGTGCCAGTTCCAGCAGGATGGTCTGTTCCCGGCCCGTGAGCGCCTCGCGGCTGTCGCCGCCCTTGGGCTTCAGCGAACCCGCGGCCCCGGTGCAAAGATAGGTCTGCCCCTTCATCACCGCATCAACGGCCTGTTTGATCTCTTCTGTGGGTACATCCTTGAGCACATACCCCATGGCGCCATGGCTGAGCGCGGTGGAGATATATTCGGCGCTGTCATGCATCGACAGGATCAGGATGCGGGTGCCGGGGTGCTGTTCCAGAATGATCTCGGTCGCGCTCAGCCCGCCAAGATTGGGCATGTTCAGATCCATCAGCACCACATCCGGCGCCAAAGTGCCCATCTGTTCCACCGCGTCGCGCCCGTCAGTCAATGAGCCGACGACCTCGATATCATCATAGCTTTCCAGGATCGACTGGATGCCCTCGGCGACCATCGGGTGGTCATCCACGATCAGAACTTTCACAGGATCAGCCATCATCCCCCACAAGGCAGCTTTCCATCAGTTGAGAGGCCCGCAATTGCCGTATCCTCCCCCGGTTACGGCAATTGCACAGGCGTTCCCTCTTCACCCGGCGGCAGCAGATGGCTCAGAGGCAGGCTTGCCTCGATCACCGTGCCGCTTTGGGTGCCTCGTGATGACAGAATGCGCAAGGCCCCGTCAAGCTGCTCAATCCGTTCCTGCATATTGCGCAGGCCAATGCCCGGCCCGCTGCGCGCATCGCGCGGCGGCAATCCGCGGCCATTGTCGGTGATCCGCATGGTGGCGCCTTTGGTGTGGCCGCGCAGGTCGATGCTGACCCTGCTGGCTTCGGCATGGCGTTCGATATTGGTCAGCGCTTCCTGCGCAATCCGGTACAGCGCGATCTTGGCATCCTGATCCAGCCGGTTGCGGAACACCACAGTGGAAAACTCTGTCTCAATGCCGGTGCGGGCGGCAAAATCATCCGTCAGCGCCTTCAGCGCCGGGCCAAGGCCCAGATCGTCCAGCACACCGGGACGCAGGTCGCGGCTGATACGGCGCACTTCGGTGATTGCAGTCAGCAGGTTATCGGCGCCTTTCTCCAACGGTGCCGCAGCACCGTCGCTGTCACCGCGGGACAGCCGCCGGCGGGTGTTGTCCAGCGCATAGCGCACCCCGACCAAAAGCTGGCTGATGCCGTCATGAAGCTCCCGCGCCACCCGGCCGCGCTCTTCTTCCTGGGCATCGAACACCCGCTGGGTCAGCTCCTTCAGCTTGGCATCCGCCAGCCGCCGCTCACGCAGGTTCAGAAACATGCCGGAGGCAAAGACCAGCACCAGAGAGACCAAAGTGATACCGCCGATATAGAAGAATGTACGCTGCACCCGGGCCTCAACCTCGGCCCGCGACGCGGCAACCGAAGCCAGCACATCGTCAATGAACACGCCGGTGCCGATCGCCCACTGCCAATCCTGCAGCCCCAGCACATAGGCGATCATCTGCGCCTCTTCCCCGGTTGAGGGCTTCTCCCAGGTGAAGCTGTGCCAGCCCGCACCGATCCGGGCCAGGCGGATGAATTCATCCACCACCGGCACCCCGGTGCTGTCGGTCAGCCCAGCCCAATTGCGGTTGATAAATTCAGTCTGCCGCGGGCTGACCAGATTGGTGCCGTCGTAGTCATAGACAAAAAAGAACCCGTCCTTGCCGTAGATCATCGCGCTGAGGATCTGGGTGACCCGCTCTTTGGCTTCGGCATCATCGGGGGCGGCCAGCCCGTAGATATGGGCAAAACCATTGCGCGCCTGGGTCACGTAATTGCGCAGCTCGGCCTTCTTGGCCTCCAGCAGCTGCAGTTCCAACGCTTGAATTTCACGTTCGGCTAGGCTGCGCGACTGATAGCCCACCAGCACAGCAATCGCGGTGCCCGCCACGATCAGCGGCAGGGTCATCAACAGCGACAGCTTCTGCGCATAGGTGGGGCGCAGAATGGAATGGAACAGGCGCATCAGCAGGTCCCCGGAATTGGTCAGATTCTTGTACCGAATCATTTTGCAGCCGCCCAGAGGAATCACATGGGCAGGAGGTATTTGCTCTTAGAGCGTGAGTGGTCCCCTGGGGATTCGCGCCGGGAATGCAGGAACTTTCCGGCGAATGCCCTCAAAAACGTGCCGTTCTACGCAGTACTAGGTATTCACATAAAATTCATCGCCGCTAGGCTGGCCGCACTCGAACCGATCCGCCCGGGGGGACCTTCCGGGCAATCCGAAGAATAAATGGGAGGAATAATTAATGGATCGCCGTTCTTTTTTGAGAACTTCCGCGCTGGGCGGGACTGCCGCCGCAGCCGGCACGCTGGCTGCACCGGCCTATGCCCAGGGCAAGCGCACCCTGACCATGGTCACCACCTGGGGCCGCGGCCTGGCGGGTGTGCATGATTCCGCACAGTATGTTGCCGACGCCATCACCGCCATGTCCGGTGGCGACCTGACCGTTGAGGTGAAAGCCGCAGGCGAGCTGGTCGGCGCGTTCGAAGTGTTCGACGCCGTGACCGCAGGTCAGGCCGACATGTACCATGGTGCCGACTATTATTTCACCGGCCAGCACCCGGGCTACGCTTATTTCACCGCCGTGCCCTTTGGCATGACCCCGCAGGAACTGACCAACTGGTACTACCACGGCGAAGGCCATGCGCTGCATGACGAGCTGGGCCAGATTTTCGGCCTCAAGTCCTTCATCGGCGGCAACACCGGCCCGCAGGCCGGCGGCTGGTACAACAAGGAAATCAAAGGCCCCGAAGATTTCAACGGCCTGAAATTCCGGATGCCGGGCCTGGGCGGCAAGGCGCTGGGCAAACTGGGCGCCTCGGTGCAGAACATCCCCGGTTCCGAAGTCTATCAGGCGCTGTCCTCCGGCGCGATCGACGGCACCGAGTGGATCGGCCCCTGGGCGGACGAGAAGGCCGGCTTCCAGGAAATCACCAAGACCTACTACACCGCAGGTTTCCACGAGCCGGGCGCGGCGCTGTCGGTTGCCACCAACCGCGATGTGTTCGAAGGCCTGTCGCCTGCGCACCAGAAGGTCATTGAAATGGCGTCCGCCGCCGGCCACCAGTGGAGCCTGGCGCAGTTCATGAACAACAACGGTGCGGCGCTGCAGCGCCTGCAGTCCGGCGGCGTGAAAACCCTGGAGTTCCCGGACAGCGTCTGGGATGCCTTCGGGTCCGCCACCAAGGACACCCTGGACGAGTTCATGGGCGACGAATTGTTTGCAAAAATCCGCAGCAGCGTCGAAGCCTCGATGAAGGCCTCCTCGGGCTGGATCACCAAATCCGAAGGCGCCTACCGCGTTCAGCGCGACCGCGTCCTGGGCTAATCTGCCTGAAAGGCATCAATCGGATCCTCCGCCGCCGCGCGGGGGATCCACATGCAGTTGCTGAAACTGCGGGACGGCCGGCAGACGCCGCGCGCCCAACCCGCTAGCGGCAGCTTCGCAGCAATCTTCCCGGGGGAAACATGCAGGAAGAGAGTGGCATCACCTTCTTTGGCGCAATCTGGGGCGGGCTTGTCTGGCTGATCCAGAACATCGCCGGCGCCTTTTACAATTTCGGCTACGCCGTCACCCATCCGCAGCTGTGGCTTGACTGGTCCGACAAGGCCTCGGTCATGCGCTTTGTCTACTACGGCGGCTCGGTCGAGTTTTTCTTTGTCGTATTCACCGCCTTCCTGGTGCTGACCGCTATCGGCCTGTACTTTCGCAATGTCATGTGGGGCATGGTGCGCGGGCTGGAAGGGCTGGCCAACACCTTGGGCCGCTTTTTTGCCTGGGCCGGCCTTTTGATGGTCTTGCAACAGATCATCATTGTCTTCATGCAGCGCGTGTTTGCCCGGCCTGATATCAGTTTCGGCTTTGGTATCCCGTTTTCGCAAGACATCAGCTGGTTTGCTGAAGAACTGAAGCTTTACAATGCCTTGGTTGTCTGTCTTTGCGTGACTTACACATTTGTGCAGGGCGGCCATGTGCGGGTGGACCTGATCTATTCCGGCATTAGTTTCCGCGCCAAGCGGGTGGTCGACATGCTCGGCTCGCTTTTGTTCATGATGCCCACGGCAGTGCTGACCTGGATGTACGGCTGGTTCTTCCTGTGGCGCCACCTGATCGTGCCGAAACCCTCGGCCTCGGACAGCCTGGACCGGCTGGTGATGAAATCCCGCGCCCTGCGCTGGAATGTGGAGACCATCGGGTTCAGCCCCAACGGGTTCAATGCCTACTTCCTGTTCAAGATCCTGCTGGTGCTGTTTGCGGGCCTCGTGTTCCTGCACGCCATTGCCTTCTTCTACCGCTCTTATCTTGAGTTCGTCGAAGGCCAAGGCAGCGAAAACAAATACCTCGACAAGGACAGCCTTGGAGAGGGTGAAGAAGCCTACGAAGGCACGCACTAAAGGGACGTCAGAAACATGTTATTTGGACTTGATGGCGTCGAAATCGGCCTGCTCATCGTATTCATGTGCCTCTTCGGGGGCATCCTCTCCGGCTTTCCGGTGGCCTTTGCCATCGGCGGTGCCGGGATCATCTCCTTCGGGATTATTGCGGCGCTGGACAGCTCCGGTATCCTGATCCACCAGGCCATCGACACCTCGTCGCAGGCCTACCGCGATCTGGTGAATTCCGGCATCCGGCCGGATAAGGTTTCGGTCTTCCGATACCCGGACCTGCCAACACTGGCGGAACCTGTGTTCACACAAGGCTGGGAAGTGGCGCTCGACCGCAATGTCTCCTTCATAGTCAACCGGATGAATGAGAGGGTTCTGGCCGGTGCCTCGATTGAAACCCTGCTGGCAGTTCTAATGTTTGTTCTGATGGGCATCACCCTGGAACGTTCCAAGATCGCCAACGATCTCTTGACCACCATGGCGCGCGTCTTTGGTCCGCTGCCCGGCGGTCTGGCAGTGTCGATTGTGGTTGTGGGGGCCTTCCTCGCGGCCTCCACCGGTATTGTCGGCGCCACCGTGGTGACCATGGGTCTCTTGGCGCTGCCCACCATGCTGCGCAACAACTATTCGCCGGAACTGGCAACCGGCGTGATTGCGGCGTCCGGCACCCTGGGCCAGATCATCCCGCCGTCCATCGTGATTGTTCTACTGGGCACGCTCGCGGGCGACCTGTATTCCACCGCGCAGGAAACCCGCGCGATGGAGGCGGGCTGTTCCGACGCGCTGACTTATCTGGGCGAGCCTGCGGTGGTATCGGTCGGCACCTTGTTCCAGGCGGCGCTGCTGCCGGGTATCCTGCTGGCGCTGCTTTATGCAACTTACGCCTTTGGCTATGCGCTGCTGAACCCGCACAAGGCACCTGCCGTGGCGATGGAGCCCGGCACTGGCGAGGTGATCACCCGCGGTGAAGGCCTGACCTGGTTCCTGGCGGTTCCGGCGGCCTTGGTCGGCGGTGCCATCCTGCTGGGCAGCTTCAACGTGATCGGCAGCCAGAACATCACCGTTTCGACATTCTCGGACGCGGGCGAGACAGCCTCCCTGCGCACCAATGTCGGTGCCGAGTGCAAGGCCGCGATGATCGACCTGCACGGGCAGGAGGATTGGGACGCCGCTGTTGCCGAACAGGAGGCCATCGAGGCTGCTGGCGGTGTGACCCTGTCAGAACGGCTGAGCGAGGATGAAATCATCGCCGCCCGTGATGCCAAGATCGCCGCCGCCGCGCCGATCGGCACCGGCATTTCGGTGATCATGATCCTGCTGGGGCTGGTGCTGGCCTTTGGCCGCGGTGTGGCGCCGTCGCGCGATGCCAAGCCGCTGATCCTGGGCGCCATCGGCGTGCTGCTGGTTGCGCTGGTGGATCTGGTGGCAATTGCACCCACGACCTCGGCCGGTGCCACTGTGCTGTGGATTGCACTGCCGCTGCTGCTGGCGCTTTGGGGCTGCCGCGAGGCCGCTGCGCGCTGCGCCGGAAACGATCTGATCCGGGTGGTGTTCCCGCCGCTGGTGCTGATTGTTGCGGTGCTTGGGTCGATCCTGGGCGGCATCACCAACCCGACGCCCGCTGCGGCGCTGGGGGCAGGCGGTGCCATCATGCTGGCGGCCTACCGCAAGCTGCAGGATCAGGGCCGGTCCGGCAAGATTATCATCTGGTCCACCTTTGCCGTCATGCTGTGCATCCTGGTTGGCATGAATTTTGACCTGCGGGTGAACCAGGGCGGCGTTTCCCTGGAAAGCTGGATTGCATTCTTTGTGGCCTACGGCGCCTATCTGTTTGCGCTGTTCGGGCTGCTTTACGGCTGCTGGGTGCTGTTCAAGTCCGGCGTGCTGTCACCGATTGTGCGGGAGACCGCCAAGGTGACCTCAATGGTGTTCACCATCCTGATCGGCTCGCAGCTGTTGAATCTGGTGGTGATCTCCTTTGGCGGCGAACACTATATCCAGCAGTTCCTGAAGAGCTTTGACAACGAGATGACGGTCTTTTTGATCGTGATGCTGGTGCTGTTCTTTCTGGGTTTTGTGCTGGACTTCCTGGAGATCATCTACATCGTGATTCCCATCGTCGGACCGGTGATCTATGGCGGTTCGTTTGATCCGAAATGGGTCACCATTATGGTGGCAGTGAACCTGCAGACCTCGTTCCTGACACCGCCCTTCGGCTTTGCGCTGTTTTATTTGCGCGGGGTTGCGCCCAAGGAGGTGACAACGGCCCATATCTACCGCGGGGTTGCGCCGTTTGTGCTGATCCAGGTGGTGGGCATCGGCATCTTGTGGGCCTTCCCGGCGATTGTGACCATCGTGCCGGCGCTGATTCCGAACTGACCAGGGCAACAGGAAAAGTTAAACGGCAAAGGGGCCCATGCGGGCCCCTTTGCTTTTACGGGGGGAAGGGGCGCTGCCCCTCTGCGCCTGCGGCGCATTCACCCCGGAGTATTTGCAGAAAGATGAAACGAGGCGGCGCCGGTTTCAGGCGAACTGGATCAGGTCCCAGCGGTTGCCGAAAGGATCGCGCCAGACCGCAACGGTGCCATAGGGTTCATGGCGCGGCTGTTCCTCGAATATGACGCCCTGAGCCTGCATCGCCGCGTGGTCGCGGGCAAAGTCATCTGAGGCCAGGAACAATCCGACGCGGCCGCCGAACTGGCTGCCGATAGCAGCCTTCTGTTCAGGCCCTTCGGCACGGGCCAGGATCAAGCTGCCCTGGCTGGCGCCCGGCGGCAGGATACGGACCCAGCGTTTGCTGCCCTGATCGATATCCTCGGCCAGCTGCCAGCCAAGCCGGCCGCAGTAAAATGCAATTGCGGCGTCGTAATCCGGCACCAGCAGTGAAACGGCGTGAATATGCTGCATCAGCGGCTTCGATGGATAGGCTGTTCAGGCAACTGGATATTGGCGACCTGTTCGGCAATCGGGTCGGTGGACAGCGGATGGCCGGCAGCTTCGAACTCAGACGGGTCGGACATCTTTTTCCATTCGCTACGGTGATAAATTTCCAGGCCTGCGAACTTGGCCTTGTAGCTCATCTTCTGGCTGCCGGGCACCCAGTAGCCGAGGTAGACATAAGGCAGCCCGGCCTCGCGGGCGATGGCGATATGGTCGAGGATCATAAACGTGCCCAGCGAATTCTGCGGCTGGTCCGGGGCGTAGAAGGAATAGACCATGCTGAGCCCATCCTCCAGCACGTCGGTCAGTGATACCGCCGTCAGCTTGTTGGATCCGGCCTCGCCATATTCCACAACCCGGCTGCGCACCGGGGTTTCCTCGATCATAGCAGCGTACTCAAAGACATCCATATCCGCCATGCCGCCATCGGCATGGCGGCTGTCGAGATAGCTGCGGAACAGCGAAAACTGGTCCTCGGTTGCCCAGGGCGAGGTTGCACGCCGTTCCAGATGCGCATTGCGTTTAAGCGTGCGTTTCTGGCTGCGGGTGGCAGTAAAGGCCGCCACATCGATCCGCGCCGACAGGCAGGCGGAGCATTCCGAACAGGACGGTCTGTAAAGCACGTTCTGCGAGCGTCTGAAACCCTGTTGGCTAAGGCTGTTGTTCAGTTGCTCCACCCCGTCGCCCTGCAGCGCGGTGAACAGCTTGCGCTCCATCCGGCCCTCCAGATACGGGCAGGGCTGCGGCGCCGTCACATAAAACTGCGGTGCTATAGGAAGGGTATGGCGCATCAGAACTCTTCAGCAGTTTCACAGGACAGACGGAACGGTTCGCAACGTGGTCCCATGATGATAGCAACGCGGTTCCAGTGCGCCAAGTGGACTTGTGGAAAATGGTTTAACAGGCTCTTGCGTTGGAAGGCAGGCAGACAGCGCCGATTGTTCAATATCTGTCAGGAGTTGCGCCGCTGAAAGCTTCGGCAAGAGCACTTGCGCAGACCGCGGCGCCTTTGCAACCTTAAGCCCGCATCCGGTCGTGCCTGATCTTTCTGCGTCATCCGGCGCTGCATTTCTGCCCTTTTTGCATGCCTTGCAGCGATTCCAGTAGTTGGTTTGCGGGCTATGCCTTACGGTCAGGTTGCCAAAATGCGTTTGTTCAAACTGCCCATCTAACGCGGCTTGGATGCTTGTGCATGAGATCGCCTGGGATATTGAAGATTCGGGAACGGGGTCAGGCAGATCCTCAGGCGTATGTGTCCTGAAAACTGGTACTCCCGGTTGGACGCAAGGCAGCTTAGCATAGCCTTGCCCCTGTGTGTTCCGGAACAGGCCGGGGTCCGTTATACCCGGCGGTTCAGCATTGCGGTGCCGAGGAAGTGGTCAGTCAGGCCTTGGCCGCGCGAGGAGGTCAGCATCAGGATGACCGAGATCACCTGCAGAACCGGCAGCGCCAGAGACAGCGAGTAGCCTGCGGTGTGCAGCGCGGCCAAACCGCTGTCGAGCCGCTGGCCGGAGCCGTCGCGCAGTTCAATCCCGGCAAAGCGCATGCCCCAGGTGGCAGAGCCATTGGCAATGGTCACGGTCCGGTAGGCAAACCCCGCAGCGAGATACAAAAGCGGCCAGATCAGCAGCCCGGTAAAGGCCGTCAGCACCACTGCGGCGGCGCTGATCGCAAAGATCAGAATGCTGTCGATGATCCAGGCGATCAGCCGTTTGGCGGGCACGGATGTATAAAATTCTGCCTGGTAATCGGGGTCGGGCAGGGCGGTCATATGCAGAAGTCCTTTGCGCTGCAGGGGCTATAAGGGGGCGGAGATGAGCCGAACCGTTTCCCCGCCCGGTCAGGGGCGGGGCAGCCGGAGCCTTTGCGTGCCGGGCAGATCAGTGGCCCTTGAGGCCGCCGTTGCCGGCTTCATCTTCCGGATCATCACTGCGGGCGGCGGTTTGCGCGCGCTCATCCATGAACTCGTCAAATTCGGCTTTGTCCTTGGCTTCGCGCAGGCGCTGCAGGAAGGCGTCAAAGTCGTGCTGCTCCTGCTCCAAGCGGTTCAGCGTGTCTGCCTTGTAGGCATCAAAGGCACTGTTGCCCGAGGGCTGCATAGCGGAATATCCGTGGCGCGCCCATGACTTGCGGTGGCGGCAGGAGGATTTGCTGAACATGCGTTTGCTCCAGATCATGTAAAAGAGAAGGGCCAGGCCCACTGGCCAGAAGAACACGAAGCCCAAGACCATGGCGGCAATCCAGGCGCCTTTGCCCTTGCTGTCCAGCCAGGCTTCGCTGCGGGAAAACCAGCCCTGCACGGGTGCATGAGGGGCGGTAGGGGTGAAACTCGTCATCAGGGTCCTCCTGGTTGCAGTGAATGTAAATCCTCTTCACATCATTGCATATCGGAGCCCGGCGGTCTGAGTTCAAGGGGGATGTGAAAACATTTTACATTCACGCATTCGGGCGGCGGTGTAGCTGTATGTAGCTGTAGCGGGACACTTCGCGTTGCAGTGTGTAGCGGGACACTTCGCGTTGCAGTGCGGGACACTTCCCGTTGCAGCAACTCGTTTTTGCGAATTCCCTGATTTTTAGGCCTGAAACCGGGGTTTAGCCAGTCCGGATCTGCACCGGTTTAGCGTTTTGACACCGGGGTTTTGGGACACTTCCCATTGCAGTGCGGGACACTTCCTATTGCAATACTCGGCAATCCGCCGCCCAAAACGTAAAAAAACGCCGGGCGGCAGAGGGCTTTAAAGGGTGCTTAAAGGGTGGCTTTACGCTTTTTGAAGGCTTCGAGGCGCCGTAACCTAAGCACAGGCTTGAACCTGGCTTCGCCCGATACAGGCCGTCAGCCGCGCTTCCGCAACTTTGTAAATCTCCGGCACCAGCTCGCAGCCGAAGAACGGGCGGCCGGAAGCTAGGGCGGCTGCGCCTGTGGTGCCGCTGCCCATGAATGGGTCCAGGACCGGTGCGCCGTCTTCAGTGATCGACAAAAGCCAATCCATCACCTCAACCGGCTTCTGCGTCTGATGCAGCTTATTGCGGGTCACATTGGATTTGCGGAAGCAGCCCGGCAGGATACGATTGGCGCCAGGCTTCTTTTGCCCGTTGGTGCCCCAGACGATGTATTCGCACTGATGGCGGAAGGCGCCTTTCTGCGGCCGCACACCTTCGGTCTTGTCCCAGACGCTGATGCCCTTCCAGTGCAGGCCCGCAATCTGCACCGCATCGGTAAAGACGGGAAGCTGGCGCCAGTCGCAGAAGATCCCGAAATAACCGCCGGGTTCCAGCACCCGCCGCGCAGCGCTCAGCCAGGAAACGGTGAAACGCAGATTTGAGCGCTGGTCCATGGTTTCTCCGGCAAAGTCAGGCAGTGTTTTGCGGCTGAGGCTGCCGCAATACTTTCGGCCGGTCTGGGTTGTGATAGTCCGCTGGCTGCCTCCGGACGAATACGGCGGATCGGCAAACAGTCCGCCGACGCTGGCAGGGCTGAGGCTGTCCAGGAAGGTCAGGGCGTCGGCCTGGGCGATGGTGAGGCCGGGGGCGGCCTCAGATTTGATCTTCGAAATGGGGTTCATGGCTTTGAGCCTTTCCGTCACGCTCACTGGATTGAACCGGGCGCTTTGGTGAAGGGCTCTGCGGCCTCAAGGAATTATGTGCCTTGCATCTTGGGCACTTGATGGCGAGCGTGCCGCTGAGGGCGCCAGGCTCGATTTTAAATAACAATCTGCGGCATTCACCGCAACGTTGGTCTTGCAGCTTCAAGTGGAATCACTCCAAAGAGGCCGGGTCCTCGAGGACAGGGAGCGGCCAAGAGTGTTAGATGGTCGGCGGGGTCAGGTGTGAGAACATTGGCCCCGTGTTAAGGGGTGGTGACACACCCCTTGGCCTCCCATTAATCAGTAAGATTGACGAAAGACCCATTTCCAGAACCGGCGGGCGCGCATCCCGGAATAGGCGAGCCAGGTGCGCAGCCCCGGCGCATGGACACTTAAGGCGGCCTCAAACCACTGGCTGTCCGCAAAGGCCCGGCGGAACCCTTCCTCCAGCAGCGTGTCGTGAATCACGGCCGACTTGAGGAAATAGGGATCATCCGGCGAAAACACCCAGCGCAGAGGACGGGGAACGGAGCTTTCGAATTCACGCCCGGCCGGGATGGTCAGCACCCAGCCGCTTTCCTTCTTTCCGATGTCCCAAAACAGTGGCCGGGTGGTGATGTAATCGCGGCTGCCGCCTTTCTTGACCCAGCTTGTGTCTGGGCGCCGGGTCAAAGCTCGTCCCTTTCTTCTTCCGTGCGGCAGTCGGTGACTTCATCGACCGCGATGTTGCGGAACCGCCCGTCCAGAAACTCATCTGCGGGGCGTACAAATACCTGACCGTCCCAGAGCGATTGATAGACAACGCATTTGGTCATGTCGTGTTCCCGGAAAGCGTCATCAAAGAGGACGGTGTACAAACCGCCGGACTTGATGTGCTGCCAGATCCTGCTTTGCATTTCCTTGATTTGGGTATTCATGAATTTGCCTTTTCGTTATCGCGTTCGGCTTGGAAACTGGTCGTCAAAGTGCCCGCCAGAGTGTGGGTGACGCTGGTAATCAGCCATTCACCTTCCAGCTCGGGTTTGATGCCGGTCAGGTTCACCTTGGCTTCGGCCATCAGGTCACCCCAGAAGCCGCCCAGGCGGATGCTGATGGTGCCGCTGGCCCGGCCGGTGCGTTCCAGGGCGGCGTCGGCCGCGCGCTGCGCTTCTTCCTGGGACGGGTAGCGGTGGCGCAGCTTCAGCTTCGGGTCTTTGTCCCCGGCCTTGCAGGTCTGTACCTTGGCGGCGCCCAGGTCGGTCCACTCAACAATGACGCAGCCGTATTTGCCGCGCCCGTTGATCTGCCAGTCACCGGAGGCAATCTGGCTGCGGTGGACGTCAAAGACGGGCAGGTCGGCGCCATCAGCGCCTTTGTTCTCGCCGCGCTTGGCAAAGACCAGGGCACCGCCTGCAGGCTTGGCAACGGCGTCCAGGTCCTGGGCCAGGCGGGTGAGGAAGTTCAAATCGCTTTCGCTGGTCTGGGCAAGATAGGCGTAATGGTGGGTTTTCAGGCTGTCGCTGATGACGGCTTTCAGCCCGTGTTCACCGGCAATTTTGCCGACCAGATCCGCCACGGTCACCTTGTGCCAGGAGCGGGTTTTCTTTGCGCGGATGCCGCCGAGCATGTCGGCCGCCTTGGCCCCGATCGTCATGGTGTCGGGCGCCAGCTCGCCGCTGATTTCGTCCACGGTGAAGTGTCCCAGTTCGACCAGGTCGCCGGTGAAGCCCAGGGCAATTTCCAGCTTGGCGCCGGTCGCGGGCAGGGCAACGGCATAGTCGCGGTCGTCCACCTGGATTTCCGCCCGGTCGGACTTGCTGCCCGCCTCATCGACAATGGTCAGGCCAATCAGCCGGTCGGCAAAATTGCCGGTGACGTCGGAGCCGTCAGCGATGATCCGGAAAGCAACTTTCATGGCTCAGCCCCAAAGCCGCACAGGCTTGCGCACGGTTGCGGGCTGTGCGGCGGGCAGGGTGATTTCCAGCCCTTTCGGCAGGATCGGGCCAAGCTGGGCAAGGCCCGGATTTGCCTCATAGACCGCCACGGCCATGTCTTCGCGGCCGTAGTGGTCCTTGCAGATCTCATCCACCATATCGCCTTCGCTGGTGCGGTACGTGGTCATCACAGCCCCCCGAAGAATGAGGACAGGACGCCATTGTCCTGGCCGTAGGATTTCAGGTTCAAGGTGAACTCGATTTTGCGGGGGGCGCCGTCCGCCAGAAAGAGGCTTTTGCGCTCTTCCACGCGGGTGATTGTCCAGCGGTCCCAGACCCAGCCCAGCCCGTCCACCATCATCATCGGCAAGCCGGTTTTGGCCTGCAGGCGCATCAGTTCAACCTGCCTTAAACCGCCCTTGAAATGGGGGTAAATCACCCCTTCAAGGGTGAGGTCTTCGGCGTCCGGCCCGGTGTACTGCAGGGCAGGGGCGCGGCCGATCCGGTCCACCTTCTGCCAGCGGTAGCCGGCGGTGCGGGAAAACTGCTGATAAGAGCCGCCGGACATGCCAAAGCGGAACACCCCCAGGGCCATCATGACCAATCCTAGCTGCATCAGTAGTCCAATCCGTCATGCAGATCCGCGCGCCGGTCGCTGTCTCTGCGCTTGAGCTGGCGCATGACTTCCCTTGCAATTGCCTCGCTGTCCCGACCGGGCTGCGGGTAGACATTGATAGTGAACACATCGCCTTCACGGGTCACCTGCGGGGCCGGGGCCTGGGCGGACAATGCCGGGCGCGGATCGATGCGCTGCTCGATCTCCGCCTTGCCGGGCAGCGCGGCAGCGGGCGCCGCCATTGCCGACGCCGCAGCGGCTGCCTTCATGGCCTGGCTGATCCGGGTAATGTTCCGGGTGCTGATAGCTGTGTTCTGAACGCTGGCCGCTTGGCGGATGACGCGCGCGGTTGGTTTGGCAGCGGCGGCGGCACGGGTCGCAGCTTTAAGGGCACGAGCGGGCAGAATATTGCCCGGCACCTTCGGGACAAAGACCTCCGGTTCCCGCCTCTCCCCGATCAGATAGGACAGGCCCGGCAGCACCGGCCCGCCGCTGTCGCGGTTGCCCTGCACGCGCGGGGCCACGGAGCCGGACAGCGGATGCGCCCGCGCCGCTGGAGCGGCCGGGCCATCGCCGCCGCTGGCCCAGTTCTGCAAGTCCGTCAGCCATTGCGGCTTTAAGTTCTTCAGCTTGTTGGTGATGAAGGTGACCAGCTGATCCACGATAGAGGCCATGCCGTCCCATAGGGACTTCATGAAGGTGACGCCGGTTGCAAACAGGCTGAACTCTTTGAACTTGGCAATGATCTGGTCGGGCACGCCCAGCAGTTCCATCACATAGGCCACCAGGCCGATGGCACCCTCTACAGCCAGGGTGAAGGGGTTGAACTCAGCCAGCAGCTTGAACACGCCTTTGATGATGCCCTCATCAAAAGCAGCGCGGACCAGGTCCACTTTATCGGTGACGGCGCCGACGATCTTGTCCCAGTTGTCATAGACGGCATAGGCCAGCGCCGCGACGGAGGCGATAATAAGGCCAATCGGGTTGGCCATTGCCAGGACACCCAGCCGCACAAACCCTTTGGCCAACAGACCCACACCGGACAGCAGCCATTTGATGGGGCCTTTGGCCACCCAGGCCAGCAGTTTTCCTGCGCCAATGATGGGGGTCATGGGCAGCCACCAGATGTATTTCAGGGCGGCAAACCCGGCGTAGACCGCTGCGATGGAGCCGAGCACCTGACCGTTGATGCCGGTCCACTGGCTGAGCTTTCCGACTAAGCCGCCCAGGGCCTGGCCCGCGCTGTTGCCCCAGGCCGTCCATTCATCGCGGGTTGCATCCAGCGGCCCCATGAGATTGCCGAACCAGGTCCAGAGGTGCTTCACCGCGTCCACAATCCCGTCCAGCATCGGCGCGGCCGGGCCAAGGGAAGCGCGGAAAGAGGACCAGAAGCCGGTGAAGAAAGCCTGCAGGCCGGACCAGTTGTTGTAGATCCAGACGCCGCCCATCGCCACGCCTGCAATCAGCGCGCCAATGCCGGTGGCCAGGAAGGCAAAGCGGATGGCAATCAGGGCGGCCCGGACCAGCTTCAGCGGGTTCAGAAGGGCCAGCAGCCCGCGCGCAAGCTGCGGCGCCAGCGCCAACAGCCAGCTTCCTGCGCGGATGATATGCAGGAAGGGCGGCAGGATGGAAAACAGCGTCCAGCGCAGGGCAATGGAGGCAAGTTTGAAGGTGAACAGCGCCAGCGCCGCTTTCATCACCCCATTGATCAAGCCCGGGTGCGCGGCCGACCAGGCTGTCACCGCCGAAATCACCGGCATCAGGCTTTCCATCAACTCATTCATCTGCGGCAGCAGGGTGGAGCCAACCACAACGGCCAGCCCTTTGACAAATTCCAGCAGGCGCTGGCGCTGCACAAAGGTGGTTGCGGCCTGGCGGCTGTATTCCTCTTCCATGAGGCCCAGCAGGCTGGCGGTGTCGGCGGTTTTGGCAAAGGCTTCGCGCAGCATTTCAACATTGGAAATCAGCGGCATGATGGCGCCTTTGGCTTCCTCGCCGAACAGGCTGCCGACCATCGCATTGCGCTTGTGGACGGGAATGCTCTGGAACGCGTCCAGCACCTGCAGCATGGCGCCGGAGGCGTCTTCTTGCATCTTCTTGGCCATGAACTCCGGATCAATGCCAAGGGCTTTGTAGACGGCGCCCTGGCGCTTGGTCACGTCGCCGCCTTTGGTCAAGGCGTTGGTGAAGTTCTTCAGCCCGGTTGCGGCGATTTCCGGCGCGGACCCGGCCGCCAGCAGGGTGGCGCTGAGGGCGGCAATCTCATCTGCTGCCAGCCCGGCCGACTTTGCGACGGTGCCCTGGCGGTTGATCACCTGCAGGATATCGGCCTCATTGGTGGCCATGGTATTGCCCAGGAGGTTGACCGTATCACCCAGAACCATGGCGTCCTGATGGGTGAGCTGCAGGTTCTGGCGCCAGCGGGCCAAAGCGGTTCCGGCCTCATCGGCCGAGATGCCAAAGGCGGCGCTCATCTTGGCCGCATCGGTGGCAAACTGCAGCAGCTCTTGGCGCTTCCGGGCATCGGGCAGGTTGCCGTCAACAACGCCCATGCGGCCCGCTGCGGCAATGATATCGGTCATGCCTTCAGCCGTGGCCGCCAGCCCTCCGGAGGTCACCAGCTCGCGGATCTGCTTTTGCAGAATGGCCAGGCCTTCAGGTGATTCAAACTCGACTACTTTGGAGACTTCTGCCAACCGCCGTTCGGCCTGAATAGCTGGCTCTGTCAGGGCCACCAGGCTGCCGCCCAAAGCCAGCAGCCCCATGGCCTCCCCTTGAAGGGCGGCGCGGCGGGTCTTGTTGGCTTCAAGCTGCCGGTTGGCCCATTCCACGCCGCCCCGGCCGGTCGCCTCAGTAACGTCGCCAATCTGGCGCAAAGCGTTGTTTGCTGCCTTGGCCGGGCCGGAAACCTGATCCACCAGTTTCAGGATCAGCGCGATGTTCATGTTTCCAGATGTCATTCCGGTCTGCTCCGTTTCTCAAGGCTGGGGGCCGCCGCTGCCGCCGTTCTGTGCCTCCGCGCGGTCCCGCGCCTTGCCCCACCACATGACCAGCTCTTCCAGGGTCATTTCGTCCATGATGTTAGGGGGCCAGTGGAAGACCATGGCGATATCCGCCATGGCGTCGTCCACGTATTCGGGCAGCTTCAGGGGGTCGCTTGCAAACCCTCTGCCTGTTCCGGTGTCACGAAAAAAAGCAGTGCCTGCTGAGCCATCGTGTTGAAATCACCCAAATCCACTTCTGAAGAGAGTTGAACGGAGGAGAGGGGCGGCTGAGTGATGCGGGGCAGCAGCTTGAACATGGTGTCAACTTCCATGCGCAGCACGTCGATCATCGACAGCCCGCGCAATTCACCGGGAGAGGGTTTGCGCAGGGTGATTTCCACGACCTTTTCGCCATCAATGGTGACGGGCTTGGATAGAGTGACAGCGTTCAGTTTGGAGACAGGAGCCATTGTGTAAATCCGGTTTTAAAGGGGGTTAAAGAGAGGGGTTACCGATTGGGTCAGCAACCAGTTTGACCGAAGCTATTTCTACCTCTCCGAGGAGCACGCCTATGTGGCGGTCCACTGCTTGCAAGGCCACTCGTGCAGCTTCCAAATCTTGGACACGGATCGTATCTGCGTTTGGGTCGCCGCCAACGGCTTTTAATGCGGCGTGGAGGATAGGAACTAAGTCCATTTTGACCTCGGACTTTAAAGTGGGACGCGCCGGAGAATGCCGCCGCGCCTGATGTGTTTGAGGCGCGGCCTTAGAGGCCCATGGACGCACGCAATTCCGCGAGCTGATCCACGCCGCCAATGACCCGCTTGCCTGCGCGGACGTCGATCTCGAACAGCTCGTCGCCGTTGTGCAGCATCCGGAAATAGTCGGTCTCAACGGTCAGCTTCAGCGGTGCGTCGGAACCCGGTTTCAGATCCGCGAAGTTGGTCACGGAAAACCGGCCGCCGACCGTGGCGATGATGGTGTCAGACGAAAAGTCCTCTTCCCCCATGGCGCCGGGGCGCAGGGTCAGCCGCTGGCGGGTGCCGAACATCTTGATCAGTTCGGGCGGCCATTCTGCCAGGGTCAGCTCGGTCCGCAGGGCCTCCATGCCCATGTCCTGGTTGACCGGGGCGTCCATGCCGGATCCGCGGTGGGCGGCAAGCATGAGTTTCAGTTCCGGCAGCTTGCCTTCGGTCACCCGGCCGCAATAGCTGCGGCCGTCAATGAAGGCGCCAAAGTTCCGGATGGTGCGGGGATACTGGATCATGGGTCCGTCTCCTTATGCAGCCTGTTTCACGCTGGAAATCAGGTTGTTGTAATAGTCGCCGTTGCGGTGGCGGCGGAATGTCAGGTGCTCCAGCGGCGCGGGCGGCTCCAGGTCGTAGTCCAGGTAGAGCTTGCCTGCCTTCAGCGTGGCTTCGGTGTTCAGCTCCTTGTCCAGCCAGCAATTGAAGCCCAGAAGCGCGCCGACCTGCACCAGGCCCCGCCCGAAGGCCAGAACACCGTCCCGGATATCCATGATCAGTTGCGCCGACATAGGCCGGTCCATTGCCCAAAGATGCGCGTTGGCAATGCTCTGGGCGACAATGTCGTCGGTGCGCACCACGGACAGGAACGCCCACTGCGCGTCGGCGCTGGTGGTGCGGTTGCCCCAAAGGCGGAAGCCGCTGGACCGGATGATGGTCGCCACTTCGGCTTCGTTCATCCGGTTGGCCTCGGTGGCCGCCGAATTGAGGTGGAACCCGACCGGCCGGGCGGTGCCATTGATGCCGCGCAGGATCTTGTTCGACGGCGAATGCCAGTAACCGTTCTGCACGTCATTCTTGGCGATCAGGCCTGCGACGTAGCCGGAGGCCGGCCGCGCCACATCCGTTGCGGAAACCGGGTCAAAGGCGGTGACGCCGGGGTCCACAATGAACAGCCGTTCGGAGCCGTAATTCTGCCGGTCCAGCTTGGCGTCGGTCTCGGTGGTGTTGGGGCCGTCCTTCAGCACCACGGCGCGGTTTTTTTCAGCAACCGTGATGAGGTTGGAAACAACCGGGTTCACGCCATCTGCGGGCAGGCCTGAAGTAAAGCCCGGCGCGGCGGTAATGCGCGGCACCATGTCCAGGACAGAGCGCGCACTTTCCAGAGCAAAAACGCCCGTGCCCATGCCCGGATCGCCCACCACGTTGGCCTTGGTTTCGGCGTCGTTTGCGCCTTCCGGCGTGGCAACCACCACCACTTCGGTGGCGCCATTCTGATAGGCGGTCATATAGGCGTCCCGCAGGGTGCCGGTGAGGCCCAGGTCATTGGCCTGGCGCGGTCCGCCGATGAACACAGGTTTATGCATCGGAAAGCCGCTGGCCGCGTCCGGTGCGGTGCCGACAAGCCCGATAACGGAGCTTTTGGCGCTGCGGATCGGGCGGAGGCCATCATCAATGCCGATGACCTCCACCCCATGAAGAAACTGTTCTGGCATGGTCAGGAACCTCCGTTGATAAGTGCTGCAGCCTCGGCAAAGGCCGCCTCTGCCTGGGCTTTTGCAGCGCCCAGGGCGGTGTTGACTTGGGTTTCAATATCCGCCGCATCATCCGGGACAGCGGCAACGGCGGCCTTGGTTTCGGCCTCAAGCGCACCGATCAGCAGCGCAATCCGGCGGTAGGCGACGGCCTTGGCGGTGATCCCGTCCAAGAGTGCAGCGCGGTCTAAACCGCGTGCCGCTGCCTCGCGGTCAAGCAGGGCAAGCTCGGCAGGATCGGCGTTGTCAGGGGCAGCCGCGATCTGGCTTTTGAACTGCCATTCCATCAGCTTTCCCGGTGAGGCACTGGCCACCTGGGCGCGCCAGCCATTGGCCAAGCGGGCGATTTCGCTGGCCGCAGATGCTTTTGCTGCTGCGCCAATCACGGCCAGCGGCACGCCGGAGCGGGTCAAATCAGCCGTTTCCCAGTTGGCGTAGACCTTCCCGTTGTGGGTCACTGTCAGCATGTTCTTGTCTCCTTACAGGCTGCTAAGGTTTGTGGCGGCCATCTGGCGAATTGTCAGAGGGTCGGTATCGGCTGCGACCCCCTGAACCCAGCGGCCAGCCATCTCGCTTGGGTAGGTGGTGTTCTGGACCATCAGGGACATCAGGTTCGACAGGGTCAAAAAGGTCTGATTGCTGCCTGCGGGCAGTTCAAATTCACAGGATTGCAGCAGAACAGAGGTTACGCCGTGG